>NZ_RJTZ01000022.1:0-38198 GCF_024343515.1 Aquitalea sp. S1-19
AAGTTTACCGGATTTCGCCATGAAATATGGTGTGGCTTGGGTGCCTGATGACATGAGCTTGGCTGCGCCTGCTACAAATAAACGGTATTGCCTTTGTGGAGCCGCATCATGTCCATCGCCCACTGGCCGGCCGACGACAGGCCGCGGGAAAAATTGCTGTTGCGCGGTGCGGCTGCTTTGTCGGACGCCGAGTTGTTGGCTATTTTTTTGCGCACCGGCATGGCAGGGGTGTCGGCCGTGGCGCTGGCCCAGCGCTTGCTGCTGCATTTCGGTTCCATTTCGGCCTTGTTTGCCGCCAGTGAAGGCGAATTTGTCCGCCATCCGGGGCTGGGGCAGGCCAAGTATGCGCAACTGATGGCGGTAAAGGAGATGGCGCAACGGGCGCTGGCCGAGTCGCTTGCCAAGCGCGATGCCTTGTCCAGCCCGGCCGATGTACGCAGCTATCTGCGCCTGGCCATAGGCTCGCGCGATATCGAGGTGTTTGTTGCGCTGTTTCTCAATGCACAGCATCAGGTGATTGCGATGGAGGAAGTGTTTCGCGGCACGCTGACCGAGACGCGTGTCTACCCGCGCGAGATTGTGCGCCGTGCCCTGTTTCATAATGCGGCGGCCCTGATCGTGGCGCATAACCATCCATCCGGCCGTGCCGAGGCTTCGATGGCAGACAGGGCGCTGACGCAAACGCTCAAGTCGGCTCTCGAACTGGTCGATATTGCTTTGCTCGACCATTTTGTGGTGACTGCGGCCCATGCAACTTCTTTGGCCGAAGAAGGCGGCTTAGGCTGAGTTGGCGCAGTCAGTCGTACATTTGGGCGTCTGTTTCTTAAATAGTGTGCAAATACTTGCGTTATATGCCAATCGTCGCGTTTAAATGCTGCTTTTTGATTGGCATGAAATTAATAATATCTTAATATTCGCCCCTTTAGCTTTTACCCTCAACCCGAACCTATCAGATGAACAGGGAGAGGCTATGCCCAAGCTGGTTGTAGTTGGCAGTATCAATATGGATCTTGTGGCGCTGGCCCCGCGTTTCCCCGCTCCGGGTGAGACTTTGAGCGGTGAGCGTTTTGCGACCTTTCCCGGCGGGAAAGGTGCGAATCAGGCCGTGGCGGCCAGCCGCCTGGGAGCCGAAGTGGTGATGGTGGGCTGTGTTGGCTCCGATCTGTTTGGCCGCGACCTTGTCGCCGGGCTGAACAAGGAAGGCGTTGATACGCGCCATGTCCACACCATTGAAGGTGTCGCCAGCGGCGTCGCCTGTATCACGGTCAGTGGTGCTGAAAACAATATTATTGTGATCGCCGGGGCCAACCATGCACTGACGCCCGAGCATGT
This sequence comes from Aquitalea sp. S1-19, assembly GCF_024343515.1. Lineage (NCBI taxonomy): Bacteria > Pseudomonadati > Pseudomonadota > Betaproteobacteria > Neisseriales > Chromobacteriaceae > Aquitalea > Aquitalea sp. S1-19. The sequence continues at coordinate 1,333 of NZ_RJTZ01000022.1, forward strand.
CGCGGCGGCCGAGGCCGAAATCGCCGCAGCCGATGTGGTACTGACGCAGCTGGAAGTGCCGCTGGCCGTGGTGGCGGCCACGGCCGCACTGGCGAAAAAGCATGGCGTGCCGCTGATTCTGAACCCTGCGCCGGCCGTACATTTGCCGCCGGCCTTGCTGGATGAGGTGAGCTATCTCACCCCCAACGAGCACGAGCTGTCTATCGTGATGGATGCGGGCTCGACGCCATTTCCGGACATGCTGGAGCGTTTGCCGGGCAAGGTGGTGATGACCAAGGGCGAGCATGGTGCCTATCACGTTGCCGCCGACGGCTCGTTTGTGCATCAGCCCGGTTTCACCGTTTCGGCGGTGGATACCACCGGTGCGGGGGACACGTTTAATGCCGCCTTGGCGACCTATCTGCCTTTGGGCTTGAAGCCTGCCATGCGCATGGCTTGCGCGGCGGCGGCTCTGTCGGTGACGCGCCTGGGTGCGCAAGGCGGCATGCCGCAGCAGGATGAACTCGACGCTTTTCTCAAGGATGTTTCATGAAAAAGACCGGAACCCTGAATGCACAGCTCTCGAGGGTGCTGGCCGAGCTGGGGCATGGTGACGCCGTTGTGATCGCCGATTGCGGTCTGCCTATTCCGGCCGGGGTCGAACGCATCGATCTGGCGCTGACGCAGGGCATACCTTCCTTTACCGATACGCTGGCGGTTGTGCTGTCGGAAATGCAGGTCGAACATGCGCTGATGGCCAGGGAAATCCGTGAGGCCAACCCGCCTCTGGCTGGCCAGATCGATGCCCTGACCGAGGGCGGTATTCCGGTGCGTCTGGTCAGTCATGCCGACTTCAAGACGCTGACGCGTCAGGCGCGTGCGGTAATTCGCACTGGTGAAGCCAGCCCCTACGCCAATGTGATTCTGTATTCCGGCGTGGTTTTCTGAGGATGATAGTGTGAGCACGCTGGTAGAAATGAGCGGTATTGCCAAGTCTTTCGGGCCGGTAACGGTGCTGAAAGACGTGGCTTTTTCTTTGTCGGCCGGAGAAATTCACGCGCTGATGGGCGAGAACGGCGCCGGCAAGTCTACCCTGATGAAGATTCTGACTGGTCTGTATCAGGCCGATGCCGGCTCCATCCGGGTGGCTGGCGAAGCTGTCGACATCCGCAACCCCAGACAGGCCGAGGCGCTGGGGATTGCCATCATGCATCAGGAGCTGAACCTTATTCCCGAGCTGTCGGTGGCCGAGAACCTGTTTCTCGGGCGCGAACAGACACTGGGGTTTAGCGGCATTCTCAACGCCGGCCGCATGCGTGCGCTGGCGAAAGAATATCTGTCGCGTCTGGCGGTGGAGCTGGACCCGGATGCCGAGGTTGGCAGCCTGTCCATCGGTCAGCAGCAGATGGTCGAGATTGCCCGTGCTTTGTCTCTGAACGCGCGCGTGCTGATTATGGACGAGCCGACTGCTGCGTTGTCCGAACGCGAAATCGACGCCTTGTTTGCTGTGATCCGCGAACTGCGCGCCGACGGTGTCGGCATTGTCTATGTGTCGCATCGCATGGAAGAAATCTTTGCCTTGTGCGACCGCATTTCGGTATTGCGTGATGGCGAGTTTGTCGGCACCGAACGCATTGCCGACACCTCGCTTGACCACGTGGTGCAGATGATGGTCGGGCGCGAACTGGGCGAGCGCTTTCCCAAGCGCGAAGTCAGCCATGGCGCCGAGCGCTTGCGGGTAGAAAACCTGTGTGATGACGGCAATATTGCCGGCATCAATTTTGCCGTGCGCGCAGGCGAAGTGCTGGGGATTGCCGGCTTGATGGGGGCTGGGCGCACCGAGATTGCCCGCACCCTGTTTGGCCTGAATAAGCGCCTGTCCGGCAAGATCTTTGTCGATGGCAAGGAGGTGCGCATCAATAAGCCGGCCGATGCCATCGGCTACGGCGTCGGTTTCGTCACCGAAGACCGCAAGGCGCAGGGTCTGGTTCTGGGTTTATCGGTGCGCGAGAACATCACCTTGTCTGCGGTGCCGACCCATGGCCGTAGCGGCATCGTGTCGCGTAGCGAAGAGAAGAGTCTGGTCGCGCGCTGCATCGATATGCTGAAAATCCGCACCCGCGATGCCGAACTGGAAGTGCAGTCGCTGTCCGGGGGCAATCAGCAAAAAGTGGTGCTGGCCAAGTGGCTCAACCTCAAGCCGCGCGTGCTGATTCTCGACGAGCCGACCCGTGGCGTAGATATCGGCGGCAAGGCCGAGATCTACCATATCATCAACCAGCTCGCCTTCGAAGGCGTGGCGGTCGTGGTGATTTCTTCCGAACTCCCTGAAGTACTGGGGATTTCCGACCGTATCCTGGTGATGCACGAAGGGCGGATGGCAGGCGAGCTTGCCACTGCCGGTGCCAGCCAGGAATCCATCATGCATCTGGCTACCGGAGGGTATTAAGTGGCCGTCAGTCAAACCAAAAAATTGCTGCACAAACTAGGGCCGTTGTTGGGCCTGGTCGGTCTTTGTGTCGTGCTCGCCATTATGAGCGACAACTTCCTCACCGTTGGCAACTTGCTTAATGTCATGCGCCAGGTGTCCATCAATGCGCTGATCGCCTTCGGTATGACTTTCGTCATTCTGTCCGGTGGTATTGACCTGTCGGTGGGGGCCATTCTGGCCTTGTCCGGTGCGGTCACTGCCGGGCTGATGGCATCGGGTACTGACCCGGTGCTGGCGACCTTCGCCGGTCTCGCCTGCGGCACGCTGATGGGGGCTTTCAACGGTCTGGCCATTACCAAGGGCAAGCTGGCGCCGTTTATCGTGACGCTGGCAACGATGACCATCTTCCGCGGGCTGGCGCTGGTGTATACCGGCGGCCGTCCGGTGACCGGCGTCGACAGCGATTTCTTCTTTATGCTGGGCAACGGCTATCTGGGCGCACTGGTGCCGATGCCGGTGATCACCATGTTCATCGCCTTTGGCGTGTTGTGGTTCATCCTTAAGCGTACCGCCTTCGGCCGCCATGTGTATGCGGTTGGCGGCAACGAAGAAGCCTCGCGCATTTCCGGCGTCCATGTGGACCGCGTCAAGATCATGATCTATGCGATCTCGGGCTTCTTGTCGGCGCTGGCCGGCCTGATCCTGACTTCGCGCCTGAACTCGGCGCAGCCGACAGCCGGCACCGGCTATGAGCTGGATGCCATTGCGGCTGTGGTCTTGGGGGGCACCAGTCTGGCCGGCGGTCGCGGCTGGATTGTCGGCACCTTGATCGGCGCCTTGCTGATCGGCGTGCTCAACAACGGTTTGAACCTGCTGGAGGTGTCGTCCTTCTACCAGCAGGTGATCAAGGGTGCGGTGATTCTGCTGGCGGTGCTGCTTGACCGTCGTGCGGCGCGCTGACGCAATAAAATCCATACCAAGTCACAAGGAAAATAGAGCATGAATACGCTACTGAAATCGTTGCTGGGTACGGCGCTGGTCGCCATGCTGGCCACCGGCTGCAGCAAGCAGGGACCGGAGGCCAATATGGCAGACGCTTCTGCACCGGCAACCGAGTCGGGCGCGCCTAGCATAGGTCTGGCTGTATCGACCCAGAACAACCCGTTCTTCGTCTCTCTTAAGCATGGCGCCGAAGAAGAAGCCAAGGCGCTGGGCCTGAATCTGGTGGCGGTCGATGCACAGGATGACCCGGCCAAGCAGATTGCCAGTATCGAAGACCTGATCCAGAAGAAGGTCAAGGTCATCATGATCAACCCGACCGACTCCGCTGCCGTGCTGTCGGCGGTGAAGGCAGCCAACGCTGCGGGCATTCCGGTGATCACGCTGGACCGTTCGATTGATGGCGGCGATGTGGCTGCGCATATCGCGTCCGATAACGTGGCGGGCGGCGAAATGGCTGCCGGGTTCATCAAGGAAAAACTGGCCGGCAAGGGTAATATCGTCGAGCTGGAAGGGATTGCCGGTGCGTCCGCCGCACGCGAGCGCGGCAAGGGTTTCCATAACGTGATCGACAAGGAGACCGGTATCAAGGTGGTGGCCAAACAGCCGGCCGACTTTGACCGCGCACGCGGCATGAGCGTGATGGAGAACATCCTGCAAAGCCAGAATAATGTTGCCGGTGTGTTCGCTCATAACGACGAAATGGCATTGGGTGCGTTGCAGGCGCTGGATTCGTCCGGTCGCAAAGGCGTAGTTGTCGTTGGCTTTGATGCGACCGCCGATGCTGTAGCCGCCGTCAAGGCTGGCCGCATGGCGGCAACCGTGGCGCAGAAGCCTGAGCTGATCGGCAAGATGGGCGTGGAAACGGCCAAGAAGATCATCGATGGCCAGAGCGTGGACAAATATGTACCGGTACCGCTGGAGCTGATCAAGCAATAAGCTTGTTTCTCTCTTTGAAAAACAATGGCACCCGCGTGGTGCCATTGTTTTTGACTTGGCGCAACATGCGATATGGATTTTATGGGCATGCTGCTGCTTTTCCCACAGTGAAGAGCAGTCCGATGAAGAAGATTTCCGTATTGATGATCGGCGCCGGCGAGACCGGTACCCCGCTGCTGCGCCAGCTACTGGATGCACCATTTGTGGAGGTATATGCCGTGGCCGATCTTGATCTCGCTCTGCCGGGCATCGCACTCGCGCGTGAGCGCCAGATTGCAGTAAGTAACGATTTCGAGGCTCTGGTTCGTGCACAGCCTGCTGTTGATGTCATCATCGATGTGACTGGCGCGCCGGTGGTACGCGAGCGTCTGCGTACGCTGATGCAGGAGAGCGGCAATGCGCACACGGTTATTGTGCACGAGCGGGTAGCCTTGCTGATGATGTCGCTGGGCGCAGGAGAACTGGTACAAAGTGCTCATGCCGAAACGGGTTATTAAGTCAGTGATGCTTTTAATTCAGGCGTATTGAATCAGAAGCTTTTCAGCTTCGATCAAGGCGCATCCCAAAGCACTCATTGGCGCATCGCAAACCCGCAGAGGATGGGGCAATAACCTAGTTCTGCGGGTCTGCCTCTTTCTTTTATACCCTCGCGTCAAACGTCAAACCGCTCCTGCTTCACTTATATCTCAGATGTGGAAGACCTTGGTCTGCTCGGCTAATGCACTGGAGGCTGTTTGTAGGTTTTTACTGTCCTGCGTGATATGACCTGCCTGAATGATGGCCCGCCCGACCTCGGTATGGGCACTTTCCACCATCGCACCTGTTTCGCGAATGGCTTGATGGATCAACTCAGCGCTTTCTTCTGCACGATCGATTTGCTTGAGCGAGATGCCGAGTCCCGCAATACCGGCTTCAATACATCCGGCAACGGTTTGAGATTCATTTGCGACCATTTGCGCATTGTCGCATGAGCTACCCATGCTAGACGCTAGGCTGCCTATATTGCTGACGATATTGCAGATGGCCTGATTGGTACGTGCGAGTGTGCTGGAGGTTTGTTGCGACAGTTTTCGGACTTCATCTGCAACCACGGCGAAACCACGGCCATTTTCGCCGGCGCGTGCGGCCTCAATTGCTGCGTTGAGTGCGAGAAGATTAGTTTGCTGAGCAATGTCCTGAATGATGGTGAGGATGTTGTTGATTTCTTGGGTTTGTCGACTGATCTCTTCAAGCTGACTGGCGAGTTCGGTAGCCTGGCTCGCATTGCTATTTACGGCATTCGCGAGTTTGGCTAGCTGGGTGGCCGCCTCTTCGAGTCGGCGGTGGCTCTCGCCTATTTCTTGAGCAGCTTCCCGGCTTTGCAAGGCTGCCTGTTGCGCGGTGTCCTCTATGCGTGCCCGTTGCTCTGCCAGAGCAAGCAGGCTATGGTCCGCCTCGGCAAGCCCCGTGTTCATGTCATGGCTCTGTTCGCAAAAGCGAGCTGCTTGTCCGCTGGCATGCTGTGCACCGCTGCGTGCCTCGGCAAGTGAGTGGCGGATATCCGTTAGCAGAACATTCAGTGCTTGGCCAATGGCGCCAACTTCGTCATTACCTTCCTCCAGATGCGCGCTTAGGTTATGTTCTTGCGCCATATTCACGAGAGTGCCTTGCATGCGAGAAAGCCGCCTGCTCAGGCGGTTGCCTACGACCCAGGCGGCGATGGAACCCAGCGCAACCAAGGTGGCAGCCATGAGTCCCAGATGGGTCAGGTTGCTGCGTGCTGCCGTATCGATCGAAGAGATAGACACATCAATTCCTGCGATATATTCAATGCCATCTGCAGTCTTGATGGGCTGGAATAGCGAGCGGTGCGTGCCGTAGCTATCGGTATATTCGGCGTATTGTGCTTTCCCCGTTTGTAGCGCGGTCATGACTTCCGGGGGCGCATCTTCGTACACATCACCGGGATAAGCATATTTGTTGGCCGCGAAGTTTTCTTTATTTGCGGAGTCTGCCAAGTAGATCACCTTGCCATCTTTCTGGCTCAAGGCGTAAAGGTATTCTAGGTTAACCATTTCCGAATAATGGCCAGTGGTGGCGACCTTGGCACGGTATTCTGCAGCGGGCACCTCTTTGGCAATCAGCCGCTTGATATAAGCCTCTGGCAGCCACGATGGCATCGCATAGGCCGCGGCCTGCAGGCGGCCATCCACTTCGGCGCGTAGATCCTGTAGCTTGATCCATTGTGCGTAGCCGACGATAGCGAGTACCGAGATGATGTTGACCAGCATCAGGGCCGCAATGATGCGTCCTTTGAGTCCAATATTGTTCATTACTGTGTTTATTCCTGTGCTGCCCTATTGGGGCCTAGTCAAATCCGCGTCGTTTAAGTGCGAGGTAGAGCATGCCGGCGGTGATGGCATCATTGAGTGCATCATGGCGCGGCAGCGCCGGCACTTTCAAATCGTCGACGAGGGTCTGTAGCCTGAGATCGACATGGCTGTCCGGTTGCTGTCTGAGCTTGTAGTCGTAGTAGCGCCCCGAGATCTCTATCCTGCGGTTGGGCAGGGCACAGCCGATCAGGCCCTTCACGTATTTGTTGAGAATGGCCATGTCGTATTCGAGGTAGTAGCCGACCAGTGGCCGTCCGCCGATAAAGTCCAGCAGCTGAAATACGGCATCGGCCGGCGCCATGCCGTCTCCGACATCGCGCGGGCGCAAGCCGTGTACGCTGACATTGCCCGCATCTGGGCGCTTTTCCGGCCTGACCAGCAGGTAGAGCGACTCGCTGGACAGGATGCGGTTGCCGCGCAGTTTGACCGCGCCGATAGAGAGCAGCTCTGCTTCGGCGATATCGAGGCTGGTGGTTTCGCAGTCTACGCTGACGATTTCGTCCGGGTGCTCGTCGAATAAGCCGGCATAGCGCGGGTCGGTGAGCCGGCCCTTTTGCCAGCGACGGGTGAGGGCGGCCAGCATCAGAAACTCCCCAGCTTGAAGTGGTGGCGCAACATGCTCTTGTAGCGCTTGACCACGGCAAAGGCATCTTTCAGCAGGTCGCGCTCCAGCGTGGACAGGCGATAAGGTGCAATCAGATTATCCGGCTGCCGCCCCTCTTCCAGTGCATCCAGCCCCGAACCCAGCTTGATTCCGATCAGAAAGGTCAGCGCCTCGGCCAGATCGTGCGACAACTCCTGTTCGAGCAGGCCTTTGCTTGTCAGGGTGGCAAGGCGTTCCAGCGTGTTGGTTTCGTGGATGCCGGCCTCCAGCGCCAGTGCGCGCGTACCGTGCACGATGGGGAAGATGCCGCCCTTTTTCAGGTCCAGCACGGCCTCACCGTCTGCTTCGCGTGTCAGCAACTGGGCGAATAGCCCGAGCGGGGTGTCGAATTGTTCGATGGCGCGGGCGAAGCGGGCATAGAACGCGGCATCGTCGGCGATGGCCTGCTGCAGCACCTCGTGTGCTTCTCTTAATAAGCCGGCATCGCCGGCGACGGCTTCGGCATCCACAAAGATGGCGAGATTCATCAGCGAAGTGCTGTCCGGCTGGAATGTCCATTGCTGGATACGCGCCTGCATCTCGCTTTGATCCAGCCTCCATGCTGGGTTGCTGAGCATGATGCCGCCGGCGCATGGCGGGTAGCCAAAGCGCGCCAGCGCCTCCGAGAAGGCATCGCATATCTCGGCGACGCCATCTTGGGGAAAGCCATCGCGGATGATCAGCGCGTTGTCCTGATCAGTCTTGAGAATCTGCTCGCCACGCCCCTCCGAGCCCATCACAATCAGGCAGCTATTTTCCTGCAGAGCCGGTGGCGCCAGCATCTGCCATGCCCGCTCGAACAGGCGTGCGTTCAGCGTCTGCACCAGTCGCGCGAGCTGCGGCGGTTTGACGCCGTGTCCGGACAGGATGCGTACCAGACGCGTGATCTGGCCGGCGGCATCAGCCAGTTCGTCCAGATTCTGCGCACGTTCGATACGCTGGGCGATCAGGTGGGAATGGTTGGAAAAATAAGACAGCACATCGACCTGGGACAGAATGCCGACCGCTTGGCCGGCCGAGGTGACCACCAGACGGCGGATATTGTTGCGCGTCATCGTCAACAGCGCATTGAACAGGAAATCGTCGATGTCCACGCTCATCAGCTGGAATTGTCCCAGTTCGCTAAGCGGGGTGTGATAGGGCGTGGCGTTGATGATGACGTCGCGAAAATCGGTGGTGGTGTAGATGCCCAGTCGCGCGCCATCTTGCACCAAGAGCGACTTTACCCGCTGCGCCTTCATGGTTTCGGCCGCTTGCTGCAAGGTCGTGCTGCCATCAACCTTGACAGGTTCACGCAAGCGCACATCGCGCACGCGTGCGGTGAGCAGGGTCTGCAGTTCCCGATGGCCGGGGCGTTCCGACAAGGCGGCAAGCTTGTGCGATACGCTGGCGTAGAAGTAGGCACCAAAGCGCAGGTTACGCCCGGTCAGCTCCATCAGTTGCGCACGCGGGATGGCGTAGAGCAGGGCTTCTTCATGCACGACAAAGCGGTTATGCGTCTCACCGGCGATCAGTGCCCGGGCATCGAAAGTATCGCGCTCGCGATAGACCCCGATCACGTCCTCGCCTGCCATCTCGCGCACGATGCCCTTGATCACCACCCACAGGGTATCGACCGGCTTGCCCGGCCCCATGATTTCGTCGTCGTCGGCAAAAAAGGCAATGTCGGCACAGGCTTCCAGTGACTGTTGTTCGGAGGCGGTCAGGCTGTCAAAGGGCGGGTGGCTGAAGTCGAAGCGGCTCATGCAAGTCTCGGGTCGGGTTTGCGTATTTCTTTAGCATAAGCCCGCGCCGGCATTAGGGCTACTGCGCTGCAATATGAGTGTCGGTCGCTTGCAACAGGCAGGCCGGGCGGGGATGCCCGGCCTGGAGGGGAAGGGGGCTTAACTGCGCAGGCTGAATAGCGGTGCGCCGTCACGCAACATCAGCAATTCGCCGGGCGCGAGCGCGGTCCAGACTTCGTTATCGGTCAGCGGCAGGGTCGCGATTACGGCCACGCGATCCTCTGCTGTGGTGAGCGTGGAAAAGTCGACGCTGACATCGTCGTCGACCAGATGCGCGGTGTTGAACGGCGCCTGGCGTACGATATAGTGCAATTGGGTGGCGCAGTGGACGATCAGCCATTCGCCGTTGGACAGCATGAAATTGAATGTACCGTGTGCGCGGATTTCGGCGCTCAGGCGTGCCACCTCGTCAAACAGTTGCCCGGGTTCGGGTGCACTGTCCCAGCGCTGGCGCAACTGTTCGAGAATGTGGCAGAAGGCGCGCTCCGAGTCGGTGCTGCCGACTGCCTGATAGTGGCTGCCCTTGGGCGGATTAAATGCTTTGAGATCGCCATTGTGGGCAAAAATCCAGTATTGCCCCCACATCTCGCGCACAAAGGGGTGGCAGTTTTCCAGGCGAACCTCGCCCTGGGTGGCTTTGCGGATATGGGCGATCACGTTTTTCGACTTGATCGGATAACGGCGCACCAGATCGGCGACCGGTGAATCGCTGGAGGGTTTGTCGTCGATAAAGAGACGTACACCCGCGCCCTCGAAAAAGGCGATACCCCAGCCATCGGCATGGTGGTCGGTCAGTCCGCCGCGGCGATGAAAGCCTTCGAAGGAAAACAGAATGTCGGTCGGGGTATTGCAGTTCATTCCAAGCAGTTGGCACATAAGGCGGGTTCCGTCTGGCGGGCTGGCGCTTTAAGAAGCGCTTACCCTTGTAATTTGGCGGTTTGGCCTTAATCTTACCGCTTTTGTCGCAGCTTAAGGTGAGCCTATGACCACCATTGTGGTAGTGCGCAAAGGGAACGAGGTCGCGATTGCGGCCGATAGCCAGACCACGTTTGGCGACGACCAGAAACTGCTCGCCGGCTACGACCGTTTTCACGACAAGATTTTCCGTATCGGCGAGCACCATTTCGCCATTGCCGGCTCGGCGGCACATGATCTGGTCTTGCAAAATGCGCTCAGAAGCCTGAAAACGCGTGACTTAAGTTCGCGTGCCGGCATTTTCGAGACCTTCCGCAAGCTGCACCCCAAGCTGAAGGACAATTTTTTCCTCAAGCCGGACGAGGAAGAGGATGACCCGTACGAGTCCAGCCATATGATGCTGTTGCTGGCCAATAGCCACGGCATTTTCGGCGTGTATCCGATGCGCGAGGTGTACGAGTTTTCGCGCTACTGGGCAATAGGCTCGGGCCGGGCTTACGCCATGGGGGCGATGTACAACTGTTATCAGGACGAATTGACTGCGGCGCAGATCGCCGAGCGCGGCATTATGGCCGGCTGCGAGTTTGATCTCTCGTCGGCGCTGCCGATGTCGCTTTACACTTTTACGCTAGGCAAGGAATAACCATGAACCAAACCGATACCCTGCAGCGCTTTATTTTTGACGACGCACCGGTGCGCGGTGCACTGGTCAGGCTGGACGATGCCTGGCAGGCGGTGCTGTCGCGCCGCCACTATCCGGCGCCGGTGCGCGATCTGGTCGGCCAGATGATGGCGGCCTCCGCCTTGCTGGCGGCCAACCTCAAGTTTGACGGCACGCTGATTATGCAGATCCAGGGCAAGGGTGCGCTCAAGCTGGCGGTGGTCGAAAGCAATGCCGACCGTACTTTGCGCGCGACCGCCAAGTGGGGCGACGTCAAGGATGGCGCTACGCTAGCCGAGCTGGTCGGCGTGGGCGCCCAGTTCGTGATTACGCTGGACCCGAAAGAAGGGCAGCCGTGGCAGGGTATTGTCGCGCTGGAAGGCGACAGCCTGGCCCAGATGCTGGAAAACTATATGCAGCGCTCCGAGCAGCTGGATACCAAGCTGGTACTGGCGGCCGATGCAGGCACCGCTGCCGGCATGTTGCTGCAGCGCCTGCCGGACGGGCATGGCGATGCCGAGGGCTGGAACCATGTGCAGACGCTGGCTTCCACACTCAAGGGCGAGGAGTTGCTTGAGCTGCCGGCAACCGAAATCCTGCACCGCCTGTACCACGATGATGCGGTGCGCCTGTTCGACGCCGAGACGCTGGCCTTTGCCTGCAACTGCAGCCAGGAGCGGGTCGGCGATATGCTGAAGATGCTCGGTGGCGAAGAAGTGGCCAATGTGATTCTGGAGCAGGGCAGCATCGAGATTAACTGCGAATTCTGCAACCAGCAGTATGTGTTTGACGAGGACGACGTCAACGCACTGTTCCAGATGCATGTAGTGCATGCTGTGCGCGAGGCGCGCCACTGATGGCAGATGATAGCGCCGTCACGCGTGTCGTGGTCGAGCGCTATCACCGCGCGTGGAAGGCGCTGGATGTGGACGCGGTGATGGCTTTGTATCATCCCGAGGTGCGCTACCATGACTTTCACGGCCGCAGCCTGATCAGGCTTTGCGGGCTGCGCGACTATGTGCTCGACAGCCTGCCCTCCGGTGCCAACGAGTCGCTGGCACACACCGACCGCATCCGTGTCGACGGCGACTGCGCTTTTTTGCAGTATTGCTATACGGTGAAAAGCCGACTGGTGCGCGGGCGACTGACGCGCTTTCACGGCAGCGAAGTGATCCGGGTGCAAGACGGCCTGATCATCGAGGTGAAAGAGTACTGCGTGGTCGCCGGCAACAGTGCCGCACAAGGGGCTGGCCGCATCGGACTGTCGCCCTTGCGCCTGACTCGGCTGGTGGCCGACCTCGAGGACTATTTCAGCCGTCACCGACCCTATCTTGATCCCGATCTCAATCTGGCTGCGGTAGCCACGGCCAGTGGTTACACCCGCAACCAGATTTCCCATGCGCTCAACCATGTGCTGGGTGTCACCTTCTATACCTATCTTGCGCGTGCGCGCATAGCCCATCTGCTGGCGCTGCCGGCAAATGCATGCCCTGCGTCTGCCATGGACATGGCGCTATGCGCCGGTTTTTCTTCCATTTCCACTTTCTACAAAGCCTTCCGCCAGGCCACCGGCACCACGGTGCAACGCTATTTTGCCGCCGCCGATTTCGAGCGGTCCCGCACGCACGACAAGACATAAAGCCCGCCCTTAGTATTGCCGCATGTTTAAACGACAGCGGGGGGGCGGGAGATGGTGCCGGATTTTGTCAGGGCGGTGAACTGGGCCGTGCCCCGTTCGGCCAAACATTACGGTCTTGCACTGGCACAAGAGGAGGGCGTATGAACCAGCTGCCGGCAAGTTGTCTGTGGCAGGAGGCCTTGCCTGCTGTCGCGCCATCTTCCCTGCCACCCATCGCGGAGGAGTGCGATGTGGCCATCATCGGTGCAGGTTACACCGGCTTGTGGACGGCCTATTACCTGAAACGGCAACAGCCGGCGCTTGAGGTGCAGGTGTTCGAGGCCGCGCATGCCGGCTTTGGCGCCTCCGGGCGCAATGGCGGCTGGCTGATCGGCGGCATCGCCGGGCAGGATGCGTGGCTGGCCGGCCTGGATGAAGATGCAAGAGAAGCCACGCGCCAACTCTTGTACGGCATCGTCGATGAGGTGAAAGCCGTGTGTGAGCGCGAGGGCATAGGCTGCGATCTGGCCCATGGCGGCGTGTTGTATGCGGCCCGTGGCGTGGCGCAGGCACGGCGTGCCCGCGCCTGGTTGACCGATCTGCAGCGTGCGGGGCATACCGCTGCCGATTTTCGCTGGTTGTCCGCAAGCGAACTGGCTGCACAGCTACAAATAGCCGAGGGTCTGGGGGCCGTTTTTTCGCCGCATTGCGCCACCTTGCACCCCTTGAAACTGGTGCAGGGCCTGCTGCACACGGTGCGGCGCATGGGCGTGCGTGTGCACGAAGCGTGCCCGGTAGCGGGCTTTGGCAAGGGCCGGGTTCGCCTGCAAGGTGGCGAGGTGCGGGCGCGCTGGATTGTGCCGGCACTGGAGGGCGCCAGTACGACGTTGCCAGAACTTAAAGGTCGGCTGCAGCCGGCGCAAAGTTTGATTGTTGCGACCGAACCTTTGTCTGAGGCGCAATGGGACGCGATTGGCCTGGCCGGTCGTGCGGCTTTTTCCGATCTGTCGCGCGGGGTGACTTATGGCCAGCGTACAGCAGACGGGCGTTTACTGTTTGGTGCCCGTGGCGGCTATCAGTTTGCCGGTCGGCCGCGCTGGGATTTTGATCCGCAAGGCGATGAGTTCTCGCTACGCACCGAACTGATGCGGCAATTCTTCCCGCAACTGCAAGATGTGCGCATCACCCACGCTTGGGGCGGCTCACTGGGGCTGGCGCGTGGCTTTACTCCGTTTGCCCTGCGGGATCGTCGCCGGGGCGTGGCGTGTGCCGGTGGTTACGGTGGCGAAGGGGTGGGGGCCAGCAACCTGATGGGGCGTACGCTGGCCGATCTGATTTGTGGAGGTGAAACCTTGTTGACGCGCCAGCGCTGGGTAGAGGGCGATGCGGGATTGTCCAGTTTGCGCCGCTGGGAGCCCGAGCCGCTGCGTTATCTGGGCTACCACGCCATCCGTTCGGCGTTTGTGCTGGACGATACGCTTGCTGACCGGCAGGACATTCCTGCCCGCCTGCGCCGGCTGGTCGGGGCAGGTGCCGATGCGCTGGAAGGATTGATGCATTGAAGGGCAGCTTTATAACAGCGGCACTGCAGCCGGAAGCGATACGCAGCTATACCTGCTTGTGGCAGAAGCTGAAGGCGTGCAAGTAGGTTTTTGTGGCCATTGCATGCAATACAAAGCCACGGCTCAATGTCGTGGCTTTTTTGCGTCAAAGCGCAGGGTCAGTTGCCGCTTGCCGACAGCTTTTGCAAGGTGCTTGCCGGGTCAGGTTCGCTGATGGCGGTCGTGATCAGGCGTTCCAGCCAGAGCCGGTGCAATAGCCATAACGGGCGGCCACTGTCCCCTGTTTCCTGCGCGCATTGCTTGGCAACATCAAAGCTGCGGTAGAACGAAGTAATCAGGGCAATCAGGTCGGCTTCGGGCCAGCGGCAGCCGAAGTGGCGGAAACGCTCGGTCCAAAAGCGTATTTGCTCGCGTTCGTGGGCAAGTTCAAGTTCCTGCAAGGCCGGGATCAGATCCATGGCGCGCCATAGCGCGCCATGGCCGACAAAGCGGATATCCAGCGTATCCAGCGCACTGTCCAGTGCTTGCAATGTGGCGGGCCAATCCAGATCCTGTGTCCTGATGTTCTCCTGCGCTTCACGAACCGCTGACAGCCATGCCGCAGCCAGCCGGCAGATGATGGCTTCTTTATTGGGAAACAAGTGATAGAGCGACTTGATGCCGACGCCGGCACGTTCGGCAATCGCGTTGGTGTTCAGTGCGGTAAAACCCTGCTCGGCCAGCAAGCCAAGCGTCGCCTGCTCGATTTTCTGGACGGTTTCCCAAGTGCGCTGCTGCTGCGGTTCGCGGCGCATGCGCAAGTTAGCGGGAAGCCCGGGGATGGGGGGCAGGGTGTCAGGCATAAGGACTCAAGGCCGGCAATGGAATGGCAACACTATAAGGGGGGGGGCTGTGGCGCGGCAACTACACTGCCGTCCATTTATTGCAGTAATAGCTGCAATTTGCAGCAATAGCTGTAATAAAGGAGGTGTGGCGACAATCAGAGCAAATGCCGCAGTCAAATAATGGAGGAGAGACATGTTGAATACAGTAGCAGGTGGCCAGCGGGCCATGATTCTGGGGCTTTTATTGCTGGCCGGTTGCAGCAGTTCGGGCGGGAGCGGTTCGGGGGGGAGCAGCTCGGGGGGGAGCAGCCAAGCTAAAGGGGGCACCATTTATATCAACGGCAAGGTGTATACACAGGACGATAAACAGCCGTTAGCCGACGCCTTTGTGGTGGAGGATGGGCAGCTTGTGCAGGTGGGAAGCCGGGCCGATGCCGAGGCTTATAAGAATCGTGGCTACCCGGTCGTGGATCTGGGCGGCAAGATGGTGCTGCCTGGCCTGCATGACAACCATATCCATGCCTTGGGAACGGTGGCGCTGGATATGTGCGATCTGGATGGCAAGGCGGTGACGCTGGACGAGCTGGCCAACAAGGTTAAGACCTGCCTGCCCAAGTATGCGCCTGCCAAGGGCGAGTGGCTGGTGGTGAGCCAGTGGTCGCCATACGAGGGTAATAATGTCACCGCCAATTACCAGAATGTCAGGCAGGCGCTGGATGCTGCTGCGCCCAACAACCCGGTGATGCTGGCTGGCGTGGACGGGCATGCCAGTGCGTACAACTCGGCAGCGCTGGCCATGGCGCAGGACAAGGATGGCAATACGGTCGGCTTTAGTGCGGCAACCTTGGCCAAAGGCGGGGTGTTCGAGGCATTTGCCCCCTATGTCAATCTTGATAGCGGAGTGATCCGCGAGGATGCCCGTGCCGCCATTCCGGTGCCTGACACGGGTGTGTTAAGTGCTCATGGCAAGGAAGCCGAGCAGTTGTACGAGGCCATTTTGCCCAAAGTGTCCGAGATGATGGCGTCGCGCGGTATTACCGGTATTCAGGATGCCTGTGCCAACGATTTCGTTCGTGACCGTTACCTCAGCATGCAAAAGCGCAATTTGCTGAATATGCGCGTGACGGCGGCCACCTGTTTCAATATGGATGATTACGCGGGCGTGGTGGATATCCCGGGTCACCTGAAAAAGGCAAACGAGGCGCGTAGCACCTTTGCCGGCAATCCGCTGATCAAGGCGGATGCGGTCAAGATTTTTGTCGATGGCGTGCTGGAAGGCGACCCATTCAGCAATCCGCCGGTCGCCCCGAATGCCGGCATGATCCATAACTACCAAACACCGCATCTTAAGTATGACCCGGCCAGCGACACCACCACGGTCGAGGCAGATAGCGAAGACTCGGGCAATAAAGGCATCGTCAACTACAAGGGCGAGGATCTGGCGAACTATGTGAGCGCGCTGGACAAGGACGGTTTCAGTGTCCACATGCACAGCATTGGTGACCGCAGTACCCAGGTGGCGGTCGATGCGCTGCAAGCGGCGCGGGACCGCAACGGTGACAGCAAGATTCCGCACACTATTGCACACTTGCAGATGGTGGCACCGGAAGATCAGGCCCGCCTCGGCAAGCTGGGAGTATTCCTGACCTTTACCTATGCCTGGACTTCGCCGTCCATCGCCTACGATCTGCTGGTGACACCGTTCATCCAGCCCAGCAAGAAGGGGCAGTCCATCATGGATGTGCTGTATGACCCTATGGGCTATGTGAAGCAGGCTTTCTATCCGGTCGAGTCTGCACGCAAGGCGGGTGCGGTGCTGGTCGCCGGCAGCGATGCACCGGTTGATAGCCGCGATCCGCGTCCGTTCGTTAATATCGCCACCGGCGTGACCCGCTCAAGCGTGGACAATGGCGACAAGGGCTACACCGCACTCGAGCGTACTTCTTTGCAGAACCTGCTGGCGGCCTACACCATCAATGGTGCGCGCGCTGTGCGTCAGGACAAGCTGACCGGTTCGCTGGAGCGTGGCAAGTCGGCCGACTTTATCGTGTTGAACCAGAATCTGTTTGATCTGGTCGCGGCAGGTGAGCCACAGAAAATTGCCGATACTGAAGTCGATATGACCGTATTCAAAGGCAAGGTGGTGTACCGCAAGAAATAGGGCCGTTCATGCCATAGTCGTGATAGCTTTGTCATGGCGTGTATGCAGCCGGCCGGCGCGCTAACCGGCCGGCTTTGTTGTTGGACAGTGTCTGCCTATTCGAATCAATGCGTCCGCTAGAGGCGCTTTAAATTGCAAAGCGACTGGAGAAACAAGATGAAAGCCATTACCACTGCGGTCAGCCTGGGCCTGATGCTGGCGATGCCCTTGGCGCAGGCCGCCGGCACGCTCAATGTTTACAATTGGTCGGATTACATTGCCGAGGGGACGGTCCCTGCATTCGAGAAGGCCAACAAGATCAAGGTGCGTTACGACATTTACGATAGTAACGAGGTGTTGCGCGCCAAACTGATGACTGGCAAAACCGGTTACGACATCGTAGTGCCATCGCACAATACGCTGGGACTGGGCGTCAAGGCCGGCATGTTTTTGCCGCTGGACAAGAACAAGATCCCCAATTACAAAAATCTGGATCCGGCGCTATTGAGGCTGATGACGCAGTTCGACCCGGGTAATGCCTATTCGGTCCCGTACTTTTGGGGCATCAACACGCTGGGCATCAATGTCGACAAGGTGAAGAAGGCGCTGGGCGGCAAGCTGCCAGACAATCCATGGGATCTGGTGTTCAAGCCGGAACTGGCTGCAAAATTGAAGGGCTGCGGCATTAGCGTCTTTGATTCGCCCAGCGAATTTTTTCCGGCAGCCTTACATTACTACGGCAAAGATCCCAATACCGAAAATCTGGCCGACTATCAGGCCATGATGCCGGCACTCAAACAGCTGCGCCCCAATTACAGCAGATTTTCCTCGTCCGGTTATATCAACGAGCTGGCCGGTGGTTCGGTCTGTGTCGCCATGGGCTTTTCCGGTGATCTGAATATCGCCAAGCGCCGTGCTGCCGAGGCAAAGAACGGGGTGAATATCCAGGTGATGCTGCCCAAGTCCGGGCTGGACGTTTGGGTGGATGTGATGGCCATTCCCAAGGATGCGGTCAATGTCGACAATGCCTATCGTTTTATCAATGCCATGCTGGAACCGAAAACCGCAGCGGCCAACGCTAACGCCGTGACGTACGCGCCCGGTGTGCCGGCAGCGCGCCAATACATGAGTCCGGCTTATGTAAATGACCGTACTATTTTCCCGACAGCAGACGATATGAAGGGCAGCTTTGTCGGTAAAACGCTGCCGGCGCATACCATACAGGGCTACACCCGCCTGTGGCAGGGCCTGAAGTCAGGGCGCTGATATTGTTTTTGGTTTTGTTTAAACAAATCAACACCCTATCCTTTGCTGGATAGGGTGTTTTGTTTTGGATCCTTTGTTTGTAAGGCTTGCAGCCGATGTGGTTTTTGTTGCTGTGGGTTGGCCATAGCGTGTGTTTAATAAAACATTAGACATGCCGATGCCATCGGGGTTAGCCTCTGCCTGAGAGCCGGCGCAATAGAACCGTCGGCCTTTTGTATCGGCAAAGGAAAAAACCAAGATGACAATCAAACCACTGAGCACCCTGGCCTTGGGCCTTGCTTTGTTGACGCCGGCCGTCTACGCGGCAGGCACCTTGAACATCTATAACTGGTCGGACTATATCGCCGAAGATACGGTGCCTAATTTCAAGAAGGCTACCGGTATCAATGTGCGCTACGACGTCTACGACAGTAATGAAGTATTGCGTGCCAAGCTGATGACCGGCAACACCGGTTACGATCTGGTCGTACCGTCGAGCAATACGCTGGAGCTGGGCATCAAGGCCGGCATGTTCAAGCCGATAGACAAGAGCAAGATCCCCAACTACAAGGATCTTGACCCCGAATTGATGCGCATCATGGCGCAGTTCGATCCGGGCAATCAATACGCGGTGCCTTACTTCTGGGGCTTGAATACACTGGCCATCAATACCGACAAGGTGAAGAAGGTGCTGGGTGGCAGCTTGCCAGCCAACCCGTGGGACATGATTTTCAAGCCCGAGGTGGTCGCCAAGCTCAAGAGCTGCGGTGTCAGCGTGCTGGATTCTCCAACCGAATTTTTCCCGATGGCGTTGCATTACGCCGGCAAAAACCCGAACAGCACCAATATCGAAGACTACAAAGCCTTGCTGCCGCAGCTGAAAGCGGCACGCAAGTCCTATGCCCGCTTCTCGTCGTCCGGCTATATCAATGAGCTGGCCGGTGGTTCTGTGTGTGTCGCCATGGGCTATTCGGGAGACCTGAATATCGCCAAGCGCCGGGCGGCCGAGGCTAAAAACGGGGTGAAGATCGAGGTACTGATGCCCAAGCAGGGTACCGGTATCTGGGTTGACAGCATGGTGATCCCGAAAGACTCGGCCAATAGCGACAATGCGCTCAAGTTCATCAACTACGCCCTGGATGCCAAGGTTGCCGCGAATAACGCCAATGCCGTTACCTATGCGCCAGGCTCGCTGGCCGCGCGCAAGTTCGTCAACAAGGCGTACGTCAGCGACCGCTCCATCTTCCCGAGCAAGGATGATCTTAAGAGCAGCTTTGTATTGCTGACCATGCCGCCCAAGGTGATCCAGGGCTATACCCGCCTGTGGCAGAACCTGAAAGCCGGGCACTAGGCTGTTTGCTTATCCGCCAGATCGACCCCTGTCCTGAAGGCAGGGGTTTTTTATGCTCCTCTTTTTGCCCTATACGGGTGGTGCTTTTCACCTGCGTGAGGCTGACGGGGAAAGGGGGCTGATGTATAAGCAGCACCCCGTCACGGAGACACCCCTTTTTCAGCGTACACTGGGCTTTTGCGAGCCTGAACCATGAAACAAGAAGAGATTGTTGCCGCTACCCGCATCTGGCTGGAGAAGGCGGTGATCGGGCTGAATCTGTGTCCGTTTGCCAAGTCGGTCTATGTGAAAAACCAGATCCGCATCGTGGTCAGCGAGGCGCCGCATCTGGATGCTTTTCTCGAAGAACTGGATCGCGAGCTCGACTTTCTGGCGGTCGCCAGTCCCGATGAGACCGACACGACCTTGCTGGTGCATCCCACGCTGTTTCCCGATTTTGACGACTTCAACCAGATGCTGGACATTGCCGACGCGGCTTTGCCCGAGCATGGTCTGGATGGCATCTTGCAGATTGCCCCGTTTCACCCCGACTTTCGTTTCGAGGGCACCGAGGCGGATGAAATCAGCAACTATACCAACCGTTCGCCTTATCCGACCCTGCATCTGATACGTGAATCGAGTATCGCGCGCGCGGTAGCGGCCATGCCCGACACCGATGCCATCTACCGGCGCAATATTGCCCTGCTGCAGGAAATGGGGCCGGCTGCCTGGGCGGATTTGGGTATTCCCATGCCGCCGCGCAAGTAAGCAAGGCGGTGATAGTGTCGAACTCGTCTAGGCTAAGCATAGGGAATGAACTGGACAGCATGCTTGGCAGGACGGGAAATGGCACAGCAAACTGGTAACAAAACACCGTGGTTATTGGCTTTGACCGCAATGGGCGTGGTGTACGGCGATATCGGCACCAGCCCGTTATACGCTTTTCGTATGGCTTTTGTCGGGCTGTATGGCCTCTCGCCCAGTGAAGCCCATGTGCTGGCGACTTTGTCGGCACTGTTTTGGGCGGTGCTGTTGGTGATTTCGCTCAAATATATGGTACTGGTGCTGCGCTTCGATAACGACGGTGAGGGCGGGGTGCTGGCGCTGGCAGCGGGGGTGCATGCCAAGGCTGCTCAGCATCCGCGTGTGGCCGGTTTTGCCGTTGCGCTGGGTATTTTCGGTGCGGCGCTGTTTTTTGGCGATGCGGTGATTACGCCAGCCATTTCGGTGCTCTCTGCCATCGAGGGGCTGAGTGTGGTGGATCCGGCTCTGACCCCGCTGATTTTGCCGTTGACGCTGCTGGTGCTGGGCGGGCTGTTTGGCATCCAGCGCTTTGGCAGCGGCACGGTCGGGCGCCTGTTCGGGCCGGTGATGCTGTTATGGCTGTTGACGCTGGCGGCGCTGGGCGCGGCCAG
Source organism: Aquitalea sp. S1-19 (assembly GCF_024343515.1). Lineage (NCBI taxonomy): Bacteria > Pseudomonadati > Pseudomonadota > Betaproteobacteria > Neisseriales > Chromobacteriaceae > Aquitalea > Aquitalea sp. S1-19. The sequence goes on from NZ_RJTZ01000022.1 coordinate 22,190, forward strand.
CATTGTGCAGCAGCCGTCGGTGCTGAAGGCTTTGAGCCCGCTTTACGCCATCCGCTTTGCCATCGAGTCGCCAAGCGCGGCTTTTTTGCTGCTGTCGGCGGTATTTCTGGCCATGACTGGCGGCGAAGCACTGTATGCGGATATGGGACATTTCGGCGCACGCCCCATCCGTCTGGCCTGGTTCCGCCTGGTGTGGCCGGCACTGATGCTCAATTATTTCGGTCAGGGAGCGCTGCTGCTGCGCGACCCCTCTGCCGTTAATCATCCCTTTTATGGCCTTGCGCCTGATGCCTTGCAACTGCCTCTGGTCGTGCTGGCTACGCTGGCGACCGTCATTGCGGCACAGGCTACCATCGCCGGCGTATTTTCCATGACGGTGCAAGCGGGTCATCTGGGTTATCTGCCCCCCTTCAATGTCAAACACACCTCGGATGCCGAGCGCGGGCAAGTGTACTTGCCCGGTATCAACTGGCTGATGCTGTTGGCGGTGGTGTTGCTGGTGCTGGGCTTTCGCTCGCCCAATGCCATGGCGGCGGCTTACGGCATCGCCGTGTCCGGCGCGATGAATATCACCACCGTGTTGTGCCTGACGCTGGTGTTCCTGTCGTTTCGCGGCACGCAGCGCCTGAAACTGATGGCCTTATTGCTGGGCTTGTGGCTGGTTGAATTGCTGTTTTTTGCCTCCAACGCGACCAAGATCATTGCCGGTGGCTGGGTGCCCTTGACGCTGGCGTTGGTGTTGTTTGCCCTGATGACCAGCTGGAAGCGTGGCACTGCTGCCATTGCCAGCAAGCGTGATGCTTGCGCACAAACGCTGGCTGATTTTATCGCCCGGCCGCCGGACGTGCTGCGGGTAGAGGGCATGGCGGTATATCTGAGCTCGGATCCGGCCGACGTGCCGCTGGCCTTGCAGCAAAACATCAAGCATTACAAAGTGCTGCACCAGCAGATTGTATTGTTGCATGTGGATGCACAGGAAGTGCCGCGTGTGCCTGCAGCCGAGCGCGTCACAGTGCAGATGCTGGCACACGATCTGTGGCGTGTGCATCTGCGCTACGGTTTTCGCGAAGAGCCGGATGTGCAGGCGGCGCTGGCTCAGGCAGGCAGTGCGGGGCTGGCGGTTCAGCTGGACGATACTTCGTTTTTCCTCACCCGGGTCAGTGCGCTGGAAACGCTGGCAGATGTGCCGCGCTGGCGGCGCAGCATGTTCCGCTGGCTGGCGCGGCAGGGCGAAAGTGCTGCTGTCTATTACCATCTGCCGCCCGGACGGGTGGTGGAACTGGGAACGCAAGCGGGTGTTTGAGAGGGCTGGCCGCCACTTCCGCCTTGCTCTATGCTAAGTAAATTAATAGCGAGGAGGCAGAAGCATGATAGAGCTTTACACCTGGGGTACGCCTAACGGCAAGAAAATCTCTGTTGCGCTGGAAGAGCTTGATCTGCCTTACACCGTGTTTCCGGTCGACATTAATCAGGGCGAGCAGTTCGCGCCCGACTTTCTCAAGATCAGCCCGAACAACAAGATTCCGGCCATCGTCGACCCGGACGGCCCGGATGGTACCGCACTGGCGTTATTCGAGTCAGGCGCCATCCTGATTTATCTGGCGGACAAGACTGGCCGCTTGCTGCCGGCAGCGGGGGCGGCGCGTTATCGCGTGCTGCAATGGCTGATGTTCCAGATGGGCGGTTTCGGCCCCATGCTGGGGCAGGCGCACCATTTTTTGCGTTACGCACCCGAGACGCTGCCGTATGCGCAAAAACGCTATCACGACGAGACCTTGCGCCTGTATGGCGTGCTGGACCGGCAGCTGGCTGATCATCGCTTTGTCGCCGGTAGTGACTACAGCATTGCCGATATTGCGCTTTACCCATGGGTTGCGCGCCATGAATGGCATATGGTCGCGCTGGCGGACTTTCCTCATGTGCAGCGCTGGGCCGACATGATGGCTGCGCGCCCTGCCGTGCAGCGTGGCATGGCGGTGCCGCAGTCGTCCTGATTGATGCTTTAGCGTGTCCGTGGCTGCAGCAGCCACAACGCTAACGCGCCGCCAACCAGCCCCCAGAACGCCGAGCCTACACCCCACAGGCTCAGACCCGATGCGGTGATCAGGAAGGTGATCAGTGCCGGTTCGCGTAAATGCTCGTCGCGCATGGCGGTGGTGAGGCCGCCGGCAATGGTGCCGAACAGGGCAAGGCCGGCGATGGCCAGTACCAGTGTCTGCGGGAAGGCGGCAAGCAGCGCACCGATCATCGCGCCGAACAGGCCCAGCAGCAGGTAAAACCCGCCTGCCGCCACGCTGGCCAGATAGCGGCGCTTGGGGTCGGCATGGGCATCGCTATTCATGCATAGCGCGGCGGTGATGGCGGCAAGATTCAGGGCAAAGCAACCGAAGGGTGCCAGCATGAGGTTGATCAGCCCGGTGCTGGTGATCAATGGTGAAACCGGTGTCGGATAGCCATGGGCGCGCAAAGTCGCCACGCCGGGCACATTTTGCGATGCCATGGTCACCACAAATAGCGGCAAGCCGACGCCCAAGAGTACGGCCGGGTTAAACACCGGCGTGGTCCATACCGGCACTGCCAGCGCAAGGGTCAGCCCCTGCAGTTGTAACTGCCCTTGCGTTGCCGACAAGACGATGCCCAGCAGCAGGACGCCGACAATGGCGTAGCGCGGCAAGCTGCGTTTGAGGACGAGATAGGCAATAAACATCGGCAGCACCAGCGTAAGGCTGGCTTGCATGGAGGTGAATACATTCATGCCGAATTTCACCAGAATGCCGGCCAGCATGGCCGAAGCCATGGGCAAGGGAATGCGTCCGATGATGCGCTCGAACAGGCCGCTGACGCCGCTGAGCGTAATCAGCCCTGCTGAAAACACGAAAGCCCCGATGGCCTCGGGCAGCGAGACGCCGGACAGGCTGGTGATCAATAGCGCTGCGCCCGGTGTAGACCAGGCGGTGACGACCGGCACCTTGTAGCGTAGCGACAGAGCTATGCAACTGATGCCCATGGCCAGCCCCAGTGCCATAAGCCAGGAACTGATTTCTGCCGGATTTGCGCCGGCGCTGCGTGCAGCTTCAAACACGATGGCAGCCGAACTGGTATAGCCGACCAGCACCGTGACAAAACCGGCGACGAGGGCGGGGAGATCCTGACGAGTCAGCATGATGAATACGGGGCTTTGGTAAGCGCCAATAATGACTTATGGGTAAAGTGGCTGTCTAGCGTATCTGTCAGGCAAAAAAACTGTCGTTTAGCCTGACTGCCGGCTTACACTGCGTTTTTTGCAAGGAGTTGGCCATGAGCCATGAAGATGTGATCGCCGCCACCCGCTTGTGGCTGGAGAAAGCGGTTATCGGGCTGGATTTGTGTCCGTTTGCGCGCAAGGTGTATCTGGAGAATCGTGTGCGGCTGGTCGTCAGCGACGCGCGCCATCTGGACGGTTTTTTAGAGGATCTGGATCGGGAGCTGGCATTGCTGGCGCAAACGCCGGCGAGCGAGATTGATACCACCTTGCTGATCCACCCGACGCTGTTTAGCGACTTTATCGATTTCAACGATGTGCTGTTGCTGGCGGATGAGGCCATCAGCGAGCAGGCGTTGGATGGTGTATTGCAGGTGGCCAACTTCCATCCCGATTTTCAGTTTGACGGCTGCGAGCCTGACGATATGGTCAACTATGTCAACCGCGCCCCGTTTGCCACGCTGCATCTATTGCGCGATGCCAGCGTGGACGCGGCGGTGGCGGAAGAGGCAGGGGCCGATGCCATCGCCGAGCGCAATAGCGCGACGCTGGAAAAGCTGGGCCATGCCGGCTGGCAAGCTTTGGGGCTGGGCAAGCACTGAGCTTGTTGTCGTTTTATAAAAAAAGCCGGCCGCTCCTGATGGAGCGGCCGGCTTTGGCTTGGGGGGCAGACTCAGGCGGCCATGCGGCGCAGCACTTCGTCGCGGCCGATCAGGGCCAGTACCGCATCAACCGATGGCGTCTGCGCGGTGCCGCATACCAGTACGCGTAGCGGCATGCCCAGCTGGCCCATTTTGATGCCTTCGTCAGCGCAGAACGGCTTGAACAGGCCGTGGATGGATGCGGCGTTCCATTCGCTCAGGGCGGCAAGACGGGTCGCGAAGCGTGCCATGCGTGCCGGCGTATCGCCCGACAGGTGCTTCTCCACATCCGCATCCGTTGGGGCGAGCTTCTGGTAGAAATAGTGGCACTCGTCCGCCAGCGTATTCAGATCCTGTACCCGTTCTTTGACCAGTGCCAGCACCTCGGTGAGCGCAGGGCCTTCTTCGAGCGTGATGCCGGATGCGGCCAGGCGCGGCGCGACCAGTGTCGCGAGACGGGTATTGTCGGCCAGCTTGATATGCTGCGCGTTCAGCCACATGAATTTCTCGTGGTTGAAACGGCTGGCAGACGGGCTGACCGCTTCCAGTGTGAACCATTCGACGAACTGGGCCATATCGAACAGCTCGTCGTCACCGTGGCCCCAGCCCAGGCGCGCCAGATAGTTGAGCAAGGCCTCGGGCAGGATGCCGCGCTCGGCGTAATCGACCACGCTGACCGCATCGCGGCGCTTGGACATTTTCTGGCCGTTCTCGTTGAGTATCATCGGCAGGTGGCCGTAGATAGGCAGCGGGGCATTCAGCGCTTTAAGGATGTTGATCTGGCGCGGGGTGTTGTTGACATGGTCATCACCACGGATCACATGGGTGATCTGCATATCCCAGTCATCGACAACCACGCAGAAGTTATAGGTCGGGCTGCCATCGGGGCGGGCGATGATCAGATCATCCAGCTCTTCGTTGGCAAACTCGATACGGCCCTTGACCGCATCGTCCCAGGCCACCACGCCATCCAGTGGCGTCTTGAAACGCACCACAGGTTTGACATCGGCCGGCGGCGCAGGCAATACCTTGCCTGCCTCGGGGCGCCAGCGCCTATCGTAACGTGGCTTCTCGCCGCGCTCTTCTTGCTCGGCACGCAAGGTATCCAGCTCTTCACGGCTCATATAGCAGTGGTAGGCGTGGCCGCTGGCCAGCAGTTTCTGGATCACTTCCTCGTAACGCTCGAAACGGTGGGTCTGGTAGAACGGACCTTCATCGTAGTCGAGGCCGACCCAGTGCATGCCGTCAAGGATGGCTTTGACCGATTCGGGGGTTGAGCGCTCAAGATCGGTGTCTTCGATGCGCAGTACGAAAGTGCCGCCGTGCTTTTTGGCAAATGCCCAGGAAAACAGGGCCGTGCGTACGCCACCTATATGCAGGTAGCCGGTCGGGCTGGGGGCGAAACGGGTACGTATCATGATGGGTCAGGCTCGGGTTCGAAGGTAAGCCGGCTATTTTACGCTGCAGCAAAAAAAACCCGCAAACACGATTGGTGTTTGCGGGGAAAATTCCACTCGGGGTTAGGAAAGGAATAGGAGGAAATCAGACCATGGCGCTCATCTGTGCCATGGTTTCGGCCGGCAGCATTTCCACCAGCAGCCAGGCCGCAGTACAAGCCAGCATGCCACCCATGCTGTAGTTGAACAGGTGCAGGCGGCGCGGCGAATCCAGATAGCGGCGGATATATTCACCGCCCCAGGCCCAGACTGCGATGCAGGGCAGGGTGATGATAAAAGTCACGACAAAGAACAGGCTGCCTGCCTGCCACACCGGCATGCTGTCTGGCAGGAACACGATGGCGACATTAAAGCCCATCAGCCATACCTTGGGGTTTAGCCAGTTGAACAGCACGCCGCCGGCAAAACCCATGGGTTTGCCTTTGCTGGCTTTGCCGTTGGCGCCGGGCTCGGCAGCATGCGCCATATGCCAGGACAACCAGAACAGGTAGAGGCAGCCGGCCAGCGCCAGCCATAATTTGATGCTCTCCATCAGTGCCATCATGCTGCCTAGCGCCAATGCCAGTATCGCAACCTGGCTGGACAGACCCAGTGCCATTCCCATGAGCGCCGGCAGGGTGCGTTTCAGACCGAAATTCACGCCGCTGGAAGCCAGGGCCAGATTGTTCGGGCCCGGCGTAATGGCCATGATGGTGAGGTAGGTCACCAGCGCGATGAAGTTCATATCGGTATCCGTCTGAGAAGCTAAATTCTGGCGATATATTAGCGTCGTCCAATAAGTAATTACAGATCCAGAAATATTGAATTGAGACCATAACAGTTTGCATTGTGGTCAACTGTTATGGTCTGATTGCGGCTGAACTGTGCTGCCTGTGCCCTGATGGCGCGGGGAGGGTGGAAAAGGGGCGGGAATGAGTAGCGAAACGCTGTATATGTCTTTGGTGGGCGAGTGGACTGCGCTGATAGAAAACGGCACAGTCAGGGTCGGCGAGCGCCTGCCCTCGGTGCGCAAGGCTTGCGCCATTCACAAGGTCAGTCCGTCGACCATACTGGCGACCTATCGCGCGCTGGAGGATCGCGGCCTGATCGAGGCGCGGCCGCAGTCAGGTTTTTACGTCAAGGGTGTCGCGCGTCTGCCTTTGCCGCTGATGCGCCGCCAAAGCGAAACCCATGCCGGCGAGCAGGGCGAGGCCGATCAGCTGGAACTGGTGATGGGCGCGCAAACCCGCACCGATGTGATCGATTTATCGCTGGCCAGTCCGCGCGGCAGCGATTTTTATCCGACCACACGTCTTAAGCAGATCGTCAGCAAGCTGGTGCGCCAGCATCCCGAGCTGACCACCGATTATCCGTTTCCGCCTGGCTCCGAGCGGCTGCGCCGCCAGATTGCCCAGCGGGCACTGGGGAGTGGCTGTGTATTAAGCCCGGACGATATCGTGGTGACCAATGGCTGCACGGAGGCGCTGCAACTGGCACTGCATGCGGTATGCAAGCCCGGCGACACCGTGGGGCTGGAGTCGCCGACCTATTTTGGCCTGATTCCGCTCGCCAAGAGTCTGGGGCTGTCAGTGATAGAAATTCCGACCCATCCGGCAAGCGGCCTGTCGCTGGACGCACTGGAGCTGTTGCTGTCGGAAAAGCGCCTGTCGGCTTTGGTGGTGCAGCCTACGGTACAGAACCCGTTGGGGGCCAGCATGCCCCTGCCTGCGCGCCAGCGTCTGGCGGCGCTGGTTAGCGAGTACCGTATTCCGCTCATCGAAGACACCCCGCATGCCGACCTGTTTTACGGCGCGGCGCCGCCGGATTCGGTCAAATCCTGCGACAAGGAAGGCTGGGTCTTGCTGTGTTCCAGCTTCAGCAAGACCCTGGCGCCGGGCTTTCGCATAGGCTGGATTGCGCCAGGGCGCTTCTTGCACGAGGTGATGCGCCTCAAGATTGCGGGGTCCCTGGGCCAGCCCCGTTTGCTGGAGGAGGCGCTGGCGGAATATCTGGAAAGCGGCGGCTTCGATCACCATCTGCGCTTTATCCGCCGCCAGTTTATGGCGCAGATGGAAAAGCTGCGCGCCGCCGTGGCCAGCCATTTCCCGGCCGGCACCCGTGCGACCTCGCCATCCGGTGGCTGCTTGTTGTGGGTGGAGTTGCCCAAGGGCGTGGATACGCTGGCGCTATTTCAGCGCGCACTGGCCGAGGGGATTACTGTCGCGCCGGGTGCGCTGTATTCGGCGCGCGGGCGTTTCAATAACTGTGTGCGCCTGTCGTGCTGCTATCCGTGGACGCCGGCTTACGAACGTGCACTTTTGCGTTTTGCCGCACTGGCCTGCGAGGCTGCCGCAACGCCTGCGCCTTGATTTAGCCCGGTTGCGTGGCCGGTTGTACCGCTTTGCGTTTGGCTGCCGGCCAGGCGCCGGAGGCCTCTTCCGGTGCCGGCTCCATCACCGGCTCTGCTGCTGGCTCGGGTAGGATCTGGGCCGGTTCCTGATTGGATAGCCAGGGTATGGCGCTAAGCGTGCCGCTGATGCGTGCCTCGGCCGGTTTTTTGCAGGTCAGGCAGAGCGGCTTGCCCTTGCGCTCGTTGAGTGCCTGATTGACCCGTTTGCCGAACACGGGCGTCTGGTTTTCATCCTGCCAGCGCAGCAGGGCATCGGCCAGTTGCGGCATGGCGACATTTTTGTTCTGGTAGCGGTCGCGAAATGCGGTCAGCCACAATTCCCCTGCCTGATCCTGCGACAGCAGGACGGTCTGGTAAGTGACCGAAACCGCAGCCCCCTTGGGGACGATATTGGACAGCTGTAGTGCCTGTTCGCTTTTCATGCGTACGCAGCCATGGCTGCGAAATCCCGGTACGCTGGATGGCGCATTGGTGCCGTGTATGCCCAGTCCCAGTTTGGCCTCGCCGAAGCGGATAAATACCGGCCCCAGCGGATTGTCCGGCCCCGGTGGCACCACGGTCTCGACCGGCTTGCCCTTCTTGCGCATTTCTTCCTGAATGGAGCGGGGAACGTGCCAGCTCGGATTGCGGTAAATGCCGGTCACCGCATATTCGCCCACCGGCGTGCGCGTCAGCATCTTGCCAACGGCGACCGGGAAACTGTCTTTTAGCTCGCCATCCTGAAACAGGAATAAGCGTGTCTGCGGCAGATTGATCACCACATGGGTGCCGCTTGGCTGAATCGCCACATCGGGTTGCGGGATGGCTGCAGCCGTAGCCGAGAGCGATAGCAGCAGGAAAAAAGCAGACAGGCCGGACAGTGGTTTCATGGATAAGCTTCGGCAAATAATTGGGCTGGGAACAGTGCTGGATTTTAGCAGAAGCGCTGCTTTGCGAGGCCAGCTTTGCTGCTTAAGGGATAGCGGGCGTGCGTTTGTGGCGTGTTTCTGAGAAAATCGCCGCCTTCGCTTTGATTTGATTACCAAAATAATGTCTGATACCCCGGCCTTGGCCCAGATTGAGTCGCTCGACTATGAAGGTCGCGGCGTCGCCCATGTAAATGGCAAGACCCTGTTTATCGATGGTGCTTTGCCGTATGAAACCGTCGAGTACCGCAGCTACCGCAGCAAAAGCAGTTACGAGAATGCCGAAACCGTACGCGTGCTGAAAGAAAGCTTTATGCGCACCACACCGCGTTGCCCCAGCTTCGGGGTATGCGGTGGCTGCTCGATGCAGCATATGGAGTTCACCGCCCAGGTTGCCATCAAGCAGCGCGTGCTGGAAGACAATCTGGCGCGTATCGGCAAGGTGACGCCCGAGCGCGTGCTGACACCGATTGCCGGCCAGAGCTGGGGCTACCGTCACCGTGCCCGCCTGTCGGCACGCTGGGTCGAGAAAAAGGGCGAGGTGCTGATCGGTTTCCACGAAAAACGCTCGCGTTTTATCGTCGATATGGCCGAGTGCCATGTGCTGCCGCCGCATATTTCCGCCTTGCTGCTGCCGCTGCGCGCGCTGGTGGGCAAGCTGTCGATACGCGACCGCATGCCGCAGATTGAATACGCCGGCGGCGTCGATGTGGATGTGCTGGTGTTCCGCAATATGGACGCGATCAACGCGGCCGACGAGGCGCTGTTCACCGCCTTTGCCGATGCGCATGGCAGCGTGCGTCCGCTACAGATCTGGCTGCAACCCAAGGGGCCGGAAACCTGCTATCCGCTCTATCCCAAGGATGCGCCGTGCCTGAGCTATCGCCTCGACGATTTCGGCGTTGAAATGCCGTACTACCCGACCGAATTTACCCAGGTCAACCCGGGCATCAATAATGTGATGGTCAGTCGCGCCTTGCGCCTGCTGGATGCGCAGCCGGGCGAGCGTATTGCCGATATGTTCTGCGGTATCGGCAACTTCACCTTGCCGATTGCGCGTTCGGGCGCAACCGTGCACGGCATGGAAGGCAGCGAGGCGCTGGTCAAGCGTGCCGTGGAAAATGCCACGCATAACGGTCTGGAAACGCAGGTCAGCTATGAAATGGCTAACCTGTTCGATGTGACCGAAGAGAGCTTTGCCGCTCTGGGGCATTTCGACAAGATGCTGATCGATCCGCCGCGCGACGGCGCCGTGCAGCTATGCCAGGCACTCACCGACGAGAGCGCGCCCAAGCGCATCGTTTATGTGTCGTGCAGCCCGTCCACGCTGGCGCGTGACGCCGGCGTGCTGGTCAATACCAAGGGCTATACGCTCAAGGCAGCCGGCATCATCAATATGGTCCCGCATACCGCGCACGTAGAAAGCGTGGCCTGGTTTGAAAAAACCGGCCCGTGTAAAACCCGCGAAGAGCTGGCCGCGATGGCGGCGGCCGAAGCGGCCGAGCGCGAGGCAGCCAAGGCTGCATCGATGGCGGCACGCGCCGAGCGCGAAGCGATAGAGGCCGAGCTCAATGCGGCGGAGAATGCGCGTCTGGCCGCCGAGCGCGCCGAACGCCTGGCCGCCAAAGAAGCCCGCCGCGCCTATTACTTTGCCGAAAAAGCACGGCGCGAAGCCGAAGCTGCAGCGGCAGGCGAGGCGCCGGCACAAGACTGAGCCTGCCCATCAGAACGGGCCAGCCGGCATCTTTAAAAGAAACGCCCCTTTGTGAAAAGGGGCGTTTTTGTGTCCGGAGGCTCAGCCTAAGATGTCGCGCCGGTTTGGCCGGCGTATCCGCTTCAGGCAGGAGCGCGGTCTGTGCGCTTGTCAACGGGTGAATGGGCTGGCTTCTGGCGATTGAAAATCTGCCCGACCTGTTCGATGACCTGGTTGCTGCCTACTTCTGCTTCATGCATATGCGCGATGATCTGCTGGAGTACCGTTGCGTCGTGCAGCCAGTCACCCTTGACCGTCTGCATGGCGCGTTGCACGGCATCATGTACCTGGGCGTGTGGTTTTTCCAGTGCCTGATAGCCAGGCAGGTGGCTGTAATATTTCTTGCCTGCCCCTTCGTAATACCAGTTGCCCAGACGACACTGGGTATGGCCGATATTGGTGGCCTGAGCCTCGCTGCCTTCGCCATTTTGCTCAAGTGCGATATAGCTGTTTTGCATGTAGATGATGTGGTCGAGTTTGACCAGTGACGAGAACGTCATGTCCTTGGCACAGGCCAGGCTGTCTATGGTCGACTGTGCGGATTCGGCTACATGCTCGAACTGGGTGCGAAAGCCGGAAACGCGCTGGCTGACCGAGTTGCTTTGCGCTTCGAGCGCCAGCGTTTGCGCCACCATGGTTTCAACGCGCTGGTGCAGACTATTGATCACCTTGCCGATTTCCAGTGTGGCTGCATGCGTGCGGTCGGCCAGCTTGCGTACTTCGTCAGCCACCACGGCAAAGCCGCGGCCGACCTCGCCGGCGCGTGCCGCCTCAATTGCTGCATTGAGCGCCAGCAAATTAGTCTGCTCGGTGATCTCGGTAATGATGCGTACCGTATCGACAATGCGGGTGCTGGCTTCCCCCAGATGGCGGGCGCTACCCGAAAGCGTCTGCATATTGCCTGTGATTTGTTCGAATTCGCTGTCTAGCTCTTCCACGGTTTGCCGGCTGCGCTGCGCGCCATCCAGGTTCTGTTCGGCCATGCCCTGCATGCCGGCCATTTCCTGGGTGGCCCGCAGCAAGTCCTGCTGGTTGCCTTTGAGGTTGCGTAGCAAATTGCCGGTATTCAGCGCATGCAGCTGGCTGGAGAGACGGTTCTTGGCATCAAATTCGGCGGCCTCCTGCATCGAACGCAGGGCAACATTGATGTTTTCCATAGACTGGGCGAACTCGCCCGGCAAGCCTGAACTGAGTGCCGGGCGGCTGTAGTCGCCTTGTCCCGCCCGCTCGAAGCAGGTGGCGATGTCTTTGGAGTGCGCTTCGATAATGTCCAGCAGATCATTCAGGTTCCAGGCGACCTTGCCGACTTCGCCTAGCCCCTTGGTGCGGGTGAGTCGGACATGGGTCTCGCCCTGGGCAGCCAGGCGCAGCACATATTCGATTTCTGCCAGTACGGCCAGCGGGCGGCGCTGATGCCAGTAGGCGTAGCAGGCAAAGCCGACGGCCATCAGCGGTACGCTGATATTGGAGAAGCCAGCGCCGCGCTGGTAGATGCTGATGCCGGCCACGATCCATACCAGGCTGACAAAGACAATGCAGCTCAGGATGAATTTCTGCTCCAAAAACAGCGTGCGCCGGCTGGCCTTGCTGGTTGCGCTCAGTAGTTCCAGATCCTTGCTCATACTGTCATCTCTCCCGTGCGGCTTGTTGCCTGCCGGTACAAATCAAGCACGAATTTTTCGTACGTTACGCCCTGTTGCAGAAGTTGAGTCTGCAGCCATTGCAAGGAGGCCTCGGGGCCGTTAGCTGCACCCGCAGCCTGTTCGATTTCGTTCATCTTGTGGTAAAGCGTGCTGACGGCATCGATTGCATTTTGTGGCGCCTGACGGCGCACCGAGAAGTAGCCGACCGGCTGCTTATTGCGCTGGTCGATCGTGATATTGGCAAATACCCAGTAATAGTGTCCATCCGCAGTCATATTCTTGACGATGCCGAAAAACTCATGCCCCGACTTGAGCGTATCCCACATCAGACGGAACACGCCGCGTGGCATGTCGGGGTGGCGTACGATATTGTGCTGCACCCCGAGCAAGGCGTCTTCCGCATAGTTGCAGACTTGCATAAAGACACGGTTGACGTAGGTGATGCGCCCGGCAAGATCGGTTTTGCTGATGATCAACTCGTCTGCCTGAAAGCGGACTTGCTGTTGGGTAGGGGTGAATCTGGGTTTCATGGTCTTGTGCTTGCTATGTATGCGGTCAATCGGGGCCGGGCTTGTTGTTTGCCATTGGCAGGCTGGTGCCTGTATCTTGGGAAAATGGCCGGCTTAGTTGTACCTGTCTAGCTGCTGCTATTTGCAAGGGCATATTTTATGCCATAGGTTTTTTATTTGCATGTTTTTATATATATGGTTTTAAATTTGCAGCGGGCTGCGCCGGCATCAGCTTGACGAGAATTGCCATCAGCCCTGTCCGGGCGCTCGGGTATGGCGGATAATGGCGTTTTGCATCCGCTACGGATCCGCCACCATGAGCCATCAAGCTTTGAGCGACAGCGATTACGAACGCCTGTCCGCCACCCTGTCCGCCTTTCACGCGCAAGGCGCGATGAGTCTGGAGACGCTGGACGGCTTTTTCGCCGCCTTAATTGCCGGGCCCGAGGTGATACGTCCGGCCGAGTATTTGCCGCTGATTCTGGGCGCTGCATTTGAGGATGAAACCTCGTTTGCCAGCACCAAGGCATTTGATGCCTTTATGCATCTGGTCAGCGGACACTGGCTGGATATCGCGCGTACGCTGGAAGCTGGCGAAGAGTTTCATCCGTGGCTGGAGGCCGATGGCGAGGGCAAGGTGTCGGGAAATGACTGGGCCGAAGGCTTCGAGCGCGGCATGGCCTTGCTGCCGGGCGACTGGCAGTTGGCTTTCGATGACAGCGAAGCCGGTGCTGCGCTGGCGCCCATCATGATGCTGGCGCTGGAGCGCGATCCCGATCCTGCCGTGCGTACTGTGGTTGAGCAGCGTGAAGAATTGCTGGGGCAGATCACCCCGGCAATCGCGACACTATATGCCTTCTATACGGGCTTGCGCGCACGCATGGATGCGGCACTGGCGGCCGCCGAAAACGACAAGACTTTGTTTGACGAGCCGGTCAAACCGGCCAAAACGAATAAGCGCCGTTAAATAAGGTGCGAGTCAAGCCAGCTCCTGCCGATGGCCGGGGCTGGCTTTTTTGCGTCAGGCCTCGCGCTTGAGTGGCCACTTTTGCAGTAGCAAACCGCCCAGAATCAGCGCAAGGCCGATCAGGGTGGAGGCAAGGATGGGTTCGCCGATAAAAAAGTGAATCAACCACAGCGAGATAATGGGCGACAGAAAAATCAGGTTGGCGATGCGCGCCGTACTTTGGGTGAGCTTCATCGCCGTCAGCCACAGCACGAAGGTGTATCCCATTTCGATGGCACCTACATAAGCCGCCCCGGCCAGTCCCTGCCACGCAACCGGCACCAATTCGCCGCTTAGTGCACACCAGAGCATAATCAGCGGCAGTGCCATGATGAAGTTCAGTGTCAGCCCCAGTACCGGTTCGCGCGTGTCGCGGGTGTTGAAAATCCAGTAACTGGCCCACAGCAGGGTGGATGCCAGCGCAAACAGCATGCCGTTCATATTGGAAAACGAGAGCGCCAGCACATCGCCCCGCGTACCGATGATGAGTACGCCGATATAGCACACCAGAGCTGCTGCCAGATCGAGCTTGCGCAGGCTATGGCCCAATAGCGGCACCGACAGCAGGGTCATGCTGAGCGCCCACGTGTAGTTGATGGCTTGCGCTTCCTGCGCCGGCAGCAAGGCATAGGCCTGAAACAGGATCAGATAGTAGGCAAAGGGGTTGACCGCGCCCAAAAGCAGCGAGCGGCGCCAGTAAAGCCGCAGAGCCGGCATAAGCTCGCCCAGACGGCGCTGCACGGCAAGGATGGATAGCAGCGCGAGCAAGCTGGCAGTGCAGGCATAGAGCAGCAACTGCGCCGGTGACAGATAGCTGAGACTGATCTTGAAAGCGGTGGCGACGGTTGACCAGGCGAGAACTGCGGCGAGGCCGAACAAGGTGGCACGGGTTTGCTGGTTCATATCCTTGGCAATAGAGAGTGGTGAGTGGGGGCTGTGTGTTCCGTTATTGGCCGGTATTTTGGACGCACAAAAGCGCATTGATTAAGCCGGAAAGCGCCGTAGCCGTGGCAGAGGCGGCAAGGCCGACAGGGCCGCCAGCGGCGTTCACATACAGGTCGGCGACCAGACCATGCAGGTGGACGGCGAGACTGGCGGCATCAAAAGGTGAGAGTTGCTGTGCCAGCAGCGCCGCGATGGCACCAGTCAGCACATCGCCTTGTCCCGCCACCGCCAGCGCCGCATTGCCGCTGGCATTGATGCGGTAAAAGCCATCGGGACGGACGATCAGGCTGCCGGCCCCCTTGAGTACCACCACCTTGTTTAGGCGCGCAGCCAGGGTGCGCGCCGCAGCGAGGCGGTCAGTCTGTACCTCTGCGCTACTGATGCCTAATAGCCGCGCGGCCTCGGCCGGATGCGGCGTCAGGATGGCAGGCACCTGTCTTGTTGCCAGTGTGGTGAAAAGTCCCGCATCGTGAGCCAGCAGATTAAGCGCATCGGCGTCTATCACCAGGGGCGTGTCGCTTGCCAGCACCGCAGCCAGTGCCGCTTGCGCCGCCGTGCTTGTGCCAAGGCCCGGGCCGATGGCGCAGACGCTGTGCGGCGCGAGCGGCAAGGAAAGCGGCGAAATCATCAGTTCGGGCTGTGTGGTGTCGACCGCCAGACGGCTGTCCAGCGTGGCAAGCAAGACCTTGCCGGCACCACCGGCCAGCGCGGCGCGTCCTGCCAGAAGTACCGCGCCCAGCATGCCGGGTGCACCGCCGACGATACACACGGTACCAAAACTGCCCTTGTGGCTATTGGCATGGCGTTTGAGCGCTGTAACGCCGGGGCGGTTCAGTTCGCCTTCCTGCGTTGGCAGTAGTGTGGGGGGGACATCCAGTGTCGCCAGATGAACTTCTCCGGCCAGTTCGCTGCCGTCTGCTGTCAGCAGGCCGGGCTTGAAGCAAAGAAAGGTCAGCGTATGTGCCGCGCGAATGGCTGCATCGGGTGCGTGGCCGCTCATGGCATCCAGCCCGCTTGGGGTGTCCAGCGCCAGCACCGGTACGCCACTGGCGTTGACCTGTGCGATCAGCGCGTCCCAAGGTGAGGCAAGCGGCCGGCTCAAGCCTATGCCGAACAGGCCGTCCACGATCAGGTCGGTATGGGTGTCTGGCAGGCTGGTGTGTGTCGCCATGGCGCAAGCGTCCCAGCGCGCGCGCGCCGCTTGCGCATCATCCGAGCTTTGCGGTTGCGGGCTGATGACGGTCACGGCATAGCCTGCGCTAAGCAGTTCGCAGGCCAGGTGTAGCGCGTCGCCGCCATTGTTTCCGGGGCCGGCCAGTACCGTGATGGCGGCACTTGCCGGATAGCGCGCCATGATCCAGTGTGCAGCGGCGCAGGCGGCGCGGCGCATCAGGCCCAGTGCTGCGGCGCTTTGTTCCAGTTGCCTTTGGGATTGCAAGGAAAAAAGTGCCGCGCTCATGCCGTATCGCCCCAGCGCGGCACCAGTTGGTGGGGCACGCCTATCTGGTCGAGAATGCGCG
>NZ_RJTZ01000220.1:0-2546 GCF_024343515.1 Aquitalea sp. S1-19
TGCTATCGGCGCGGGTTCTTATGCCAAGTCGTCCGTGGCGATCGGTGTGAACAGTGCTGCGTCTGGCACCAACAGCACCGCGATCGGGGATGAAGCCAAGGCGCGCGGCGAATTCGCGGTGGCGCTGGGCAATAATGCCGAAGTGAAGGCTAATGCCAAAAATGCGGTCGCGCTGGGTAATGGTTCGGTGGCCACCGAATCCGATACCGTGAGCGTGGGCGCGGCGGGGGCGGAGCGTCGTATCGTGAATGTGGCGGATGCAACCAGTAAGACCGATGCGGTCAACCTGGGGCAATTGCAGCAGTTTACCCGCGAGCTGGGCAGCCAGTTTGACCAGCGCATGGACAATCTGGAAGACACGATCAAGAGTAGCCAGCGCGAGTACCGCGCCGGCATCTCGCTGGCCGGTGCCAATGCGGCGGCGGTGACCAATGCGATGCAGGTACAGGGCATCGGGGTAGGCCTGTCCAGCTTTGCCGGGCATGGCGCGCTGGCGTTGGCCTTGGGGCGCAGGCTGGAGAGCGGCAATTCGCTTAGTCTGAGTGTGGGCGTGAGCGGCAGCAAAACGCAGGTGTCGGGCGGCTTTGGCGTGCCACTGAAATGGTAAAGTAGTTTTTACCGGATGCTTAGGTTCGAAAGCGAGGGGAGATCCCTCGCTTTTTTGTTTTTACCTGCTTAAGTATTCCTTAATCTCTAAATGATTAAATGCCGTCTATCGAAACCGGATGCACAAGGAACACTGCCATGAAAAAACTCGCCATCTCCGCCCTGATCGCCACCGTTCTGCCACTGGCAGCCTATGCAGGCGATGCCCAGAACAGCTATACCGGCCCGGGTGCCGTGCCGGGCGTGACGACAATTACCGCCGCACAAAAAGCGGCCGACGATACCCGCTTCGTGCTGGAAGGGCAGATCGTCAAGCAGCTCACGCATGAGACTTACCAGTTCCGCGATGCCAGCGGCGAGATCCGGGTCGAGATCGACCATCAATATCTGCCGGCAGAAAATTTCGACGCGGCAACCCGCGTGCGCCTGAGCGGCAAGGTGGACAAGGAAATCAGCGGGGTGGAAGTCGATGTGAAGTCGGTGCAGATCCTGCGTTAAGCACGTTTGCTGTTGCATGATGAAAAACGAGCCTCAGGCTCGTTTTTTTTATGGGGCGTGGTGTTAGCTTGTTTAAATATGCATTAAGGGTAGATAATGCTGTTTAAAATTTTGTGAAGCCTGCCTGCCATGCTGCCCTATCTTGCCCTGACACTGGCCATGCTGTTATGGGCCAGTTCCTTTATTGCCCTCAAGTATGTCTTTGCCGTGTTCGACCCGGTATTCGTGCTTTTTGCGCGCATGGTGATCGCGTCGCTATGCGTGCTGCCGCTGATCTTGCGTGCCGGCAAGCGCTGGCGCTATCAGGCGGGTGACTGGAAATGGCTGCTGGGGCTGGGACTGGCCGAGCCTTGTCTGTACTTTTTATTCGAAGCTAAGGCTTTGATGCTGACCAGTGCCTCGCAGGCAGCGGTGATCACCGCCACGCTGCCGATTCTGGTGACGGCCGGTGCCATGCTGTTTCTGGCCGAGCGCCATGGCCGTCAGGTGTGGGCCGGCATGGTGGTGTCGTTTGCCGGCGTGGTGTGGCTGACGGTGGGCGCCAGCAGCAGTGCCGACGCGCCCAATCCCTTGCTTGGTAATGCGCTGGAGTTTCTGGCCATGGTGTGTGGTGCCGGCTATATGCTGATCGCCAAGAAGCTGTCACCGCGCTATTCGGCGCTGCTGCTGACCGGGGTGCAGGCGCTGATGGGCTCGCTATGGTTCGGCATCGGCATGCTGACGCCGTGGGGGCAGTGGCCGGATACGCTGCCGCTCTGGCCTAGTGTATGGGTGGTGTATCTGGGGGCCTGCATCACGCTGGGCGGCTATGGTCTGTATACCTGGGCGGTGAGCAAGGTCGATGTGGCGCGCGCGGCTTCCTTTATCAACCTGATTCCGGTGTTTTCGGTGGCGCTGGCCTGGCTGATTCTGGGCGAAATGCTGAACCTGTCACAGTGGCTGGCATGTGCGCTGGTGTTCGGTGGGGTGCTGGTCAGCCAGAAAAAGCCGCAGGCGGCAATGCGGATGCCGGTGCCGGTAAAAAGCTGATCGTTTTTGTGTTAAAGGAGTCGTTATGCCCCACCTGAATATCGAATATTCGGACAATTTGTCGGCACTGGATACCGGCGCGCTGCTGTTGGCGATGAATCAGGCACTGCTGGCCTGTGGCCAGTTTGAAGAGCGCGACATCAAGAGCCGGGCACAGAGGATGGATGCCTTTCTGATCGGTGTTTCGCTAGCGCCGCGCGCATTCGTGCACGCCAGATTGTCCATTCTTGATGGGCGCTCACCCGCTACCCGGCAGGCCTTGTCCGCCTGCTTGCTGCAGGTGTTGCAGCAGCAGTGCTGGCCTGATGGTGTCGAGGTGCAACTGTGTGTAGAGGTGCTGGAAATCGAACGCGCCTCGTATGCCAAGGCGTGTATTGAGTGCTAAGCCATACTCTGTGGCAAACGGGCAGGGA
>NZ_RJTZ01000221.1:0-2531 GCF_024343515.1 Aquitalea sp. S1-19
ATGCGCCGTGGTGAGCTGTGTGCCTTGCACTGGCAGGATTACAAGCCGGCGATTCCGGCACTCAAGATCCAGATGTCGAAGAACGGCAGTTCGCGGGTGGTACCGTTGTCACCGCGTGCAGTCGAACTGCCCCCGTGAGCGTCGCTTCGAAGGGGATGAGCTGCAACGTATCCTCGATGAAACCGACTCCGAAATTTTGCAGGCCATTCTGCAACTGGCGATAGAAACCGGCATGCGCCGTGGTGAGCTGTGTGCCTTGCACTGGCAGGATTACAAGCCGGCGATTCCGGCACTCAAGATCCAGATGTCGAAGAACGGCAGTTCGCGGGTGGTACCGTTGTCACCGCGTGCAGTCGAACTGCTCGAAGCCTTGCCGCGTAGTGGAGAGCTGATTTTTGATGTCGAACCAGACTCGATCACCCGCGCTTTCCGCCGTGCTTGCGACCGTCTTGGCATTGAAGATTTGCGCTTTCACGACACGCGGCACGAAGCCACCAGTCAGCTTTTCGAGGACGGACTGGAAGTGATGGAAGTGGCCAGCATTACCGGGCACAAGACGCTGAGCATGTTGATGCGCTACACCCACCTACGCGCAGGTACCTTGGCCGGCAAGCTCGCGCGAGCCAGACCTCGTTGATATAGCGGCAGGACAGAAAGAAGAAGCCCACCGGCTTGCCGGTGGGCTTCTTCTTTTATTGCACGGCTCAGAGCCGAGCTTGCTGGCGTAACCAGCGCTCGATCTGCTCGCGGTGCCAGTACAGCCGACGGCCGATCTTGAAAGATGGCGGGATCACTTGGTCAGCGAGGTAGCTGTCTAGTGTGCGCCGTGAAATTTTAAGGATGGCTAACATGTCTTCTGCGGTGAGCAGGGTTTCGAACAGATCCGACTTGCTGGCAGGGATGGGGCTGGCTGTGGTGCATGGTATGTTCATCGAGGTTCTCCTGTTATTGGTGAACCTCGTATAGCGGTGCGTTTTATCCTTTGGGGATGAGGTGTGCCTAAGCGGCGTGGTGTTTACCTTCCTCAGCCATAGACGTATCGGTCACGCGCGGAGGGGACAACGTGAAGATTCAGCATGCAAACCGCAGCAAGCTGCAAGGCGCGTCGCATGCTGGTCTGGATTTCGAACCATGTGCTTTCACCATTGAGCATGCCTTTCAGAACCATTTTACCCTCTGCGCGCAGGTACCAAAGCCGGGCGTCGCGTGGCAGAGGGATGCGGTGGTGAGCATTGTGATAGTGCAAATTCAGCGTCCATTTTTCGCCCACCGGATCGCTGCTGACAGCAGATGTGTTGTTGTTGAGAAAAATATGATCAAGCTTGCGTGCCATATGATTGCTTCCAAAACGGAAATTGTGACACAAAAGATGCTGACTTAAAAGCGGATGACTTAAAAGATGCTATCGGTGATCCTGTGCCGATGCCAAATCCCATTGCTGAGTGTGTCGACGAAAAACCGTGTACATCGCTCAAGATACTTGCTGAAAATATGCGTGGACTACGTGCTCGTTTAGGCTGGAGTCAAGAAGAGCTGGCTTTTCACGCGGGGCTGCACCGTACATTCATTGCGCATGTGGAGCGTGAACGCCGGAACCTTTCTCTTGCGAACATCGAGAAGATTGCGGACGCGCTGGGTATCCCGGTTTGGGAAATTCTGCGGCCACAATCGCTGTCGGCAGCAGAAAATAATATGTAAAAATCGGGCAGGCAAGCTGCCCGATTAAAAATAATGCATGATTTCCTGATGTGGATGATACGTATCTGACTGCCAGGCCAGAGCGTATTTCCGTCTGTATCGTCGTCAAACGATACGTCCTGGGTCGACTTTTGCGCCAACAAAAGCCGTACTCGATACTGCCATGTGATGCCGCCAAGCATCTGTACTGCAACTTGCTTCCTGGCGTCTTTTGACTTCCCTTTTCAGGAAAAAAACAAACGGCTTCGGCCACATCGCCAGTTTGTTCGTGAAAAAACAACACCTACTCAACACCGCTCCCAGTCTGATACATCGCTTTTATCGACGATTACGTTACGACAGCTTGGTGCCAGCCAAGCCACGCTCAGACCTTCCCGCGTTAGACCATTTCTACTGCGTACAAGTACGCCACTGTCTCATCGATATCTCTAGTCTTGAAGACTTTCACAGGTGTTGCCCGTCGATTTCGGTCGTGCGATGTTCCATAGCCACTGACTTACTCAAGATATGATTTCCAACTGTGGGCCCGATGCGACTGCAGCGCATCGATGGCTTACTAGCACTCTGCACAGCTTCCCTAGTGGAAGCCGTTACACGCTTAAGCTATCCAGCGATCCCAGCAGCTTGCGCTCTTGGGTACCACCGCATCTGAATTTCTTCTCTGCGGCTCACCACCTTGCGATGGTGCGTGCAGCCTACGTGTGCAGCACCGGTTGTACGATTACTCGCACCCCCGGGACGGGACTAAAACCCGCTTTCGAACATGGCCAGGATCGATCTTCATTACTGAAGCGTCCGTGTCCGCGTCGCCCAACATACTTCCACCTTAACGA
>NZ_RJTZ01000222.1:0-2517 GCF_024343515.1 Aquitalea sp. S1-19
TTGGTGAGGTAGCCTGAGTTCTGTAGACACGCCTGTTTGGTAAACTTTGAGCGAACAGGGGTGAGAAATGAGCAAGAGAGTAACGCAAAGCTATGCGCCGGAATTCCGGGCGGAAGCGATCAAGCTGGTGCTTGAGCAAGGATTCTCGGCGGTCGAGGCTGCTGCGCGACTGAACATGAATCATGGCACGCTGGCGTATTGGGTAACGCAAGCGCGTAAGGCAGGCAAAACCAGCTCCGCCAAGGCAGGAACGCCCAGCGCGTCTGATCTGATGGCCGAGGTTCGGCAATTGCGTAAAGAACTGGCCGAAGCGCGGATGGAACGTGACATTCTAAAAAAAGCGACGGCGTACTTTGCCAGGGAGTCACTGCCCGGTACGCGTTCGTGAAGCAATGGCAATCTTACTATCCAGTCAAGCTGCTGTGCCGGGTTCTGATGGTGTCCCGCTGTGGGTTTTACGCTTGGTTGAAACGGCCGCCTTGCCGGCGGGCGCTGGAGAATGAACGGCTGCGTGTGGGAATTCGAGCGGCACACGCCAAGACGCGACGGACTTACAGCGCGAAACGTTTGCGGGATGAGCTGGCAGCGGACGGCATCGTGGCCGGCCGAGACCGAATTGCACGACTGCGGCGGGAAGAAGGTATTCGCTGTATCCAGAAACGCAAATTCAAGGCGACGACCAACTCGAACCACAAACTGCCGGTAGCGGATAACCTGTTGAATCAGGAATTCAAACCGACCGAGCCAACCCAAGTGTGGGTCAGCGACATTACCTACATCCAGACCGATGAAGGCTGGCTTTATCTGGCGGGCATCAAGGATGTCTTCACCTGCGAGATTGTTGGCTATGCCATGAGTGCACGCATGACGCAGGAACTGGTTAGCCAGGCTTTGTGGAAAGCGGTGAAATGGAAACGCCCGCCTGCTGGCCTAATCCTGCATTCGGATCGAGGCAGCCAGTATTGTTCGCATGGCTATCGCAATTTGCTTGAGCAATTCAAACTGCGGGCATCGATGTCGCGGCGCGGAAACTGCTACGACAACGCGCCGATGGAAAGCTTCTGGGGTAGTTTGAAAAATGAACTGGTGCATCACCATCGGTATGAAACCCGGCTTGAGGCCGAAGCGTCGATCCGGGAATATATCGAAATCTTCTACAACCGCCAGCGGCGTCATTCGCGCCTAGGCAATGTGGCGCCAGCCGTGTTTGCACAAAACTTCAGCAAGCAAGCTGCGTGTATTTGAGCCGGGTGTGTCTATGGTTGTCAGGACAGGTCAAGACACGGTATGGCACGATAACAGACAACAAAAAACCCCGAGAGGCTTATTTCTCGGGGTTCTTGGTGTTTCATGACACGTCATGAAACGGTAGTTTGGTGGGGCGGCGACTATCACAAAACACCTTACAAGCATTGTCTTTAAAGGATTTGTGTAATTCTATTTTTAAAAATACCAACATAAATACCAACAAGAAATGCATGCTGCGCTGGATCGCAGGGTCTTGCCTGTGTACGGCGGCGCGGCCGCTCAAGAAATCAAAGTGGCTCCGGCGTAGACCGACTGTGGCGCTGGCCGGGCATCAAAAATAAGCTTGGTGTTAACGGCGGCACGCAACGTGCGTGCCTTGCCCGGATTTTGCCCGATAGTTGTCTCTTGGCTGGCAACAATTCGGCCTGCTATCGGCCACGTTATTCTGCTGGGCAGGGGACTTGTTGAGTCTGACAAAATCCGTGCCTGTAAGTTACGCACCCGCGCTGGCAGGATGTTGGTTCTCCTCGATTACTTTGTCTCAACTCTGTTTCGGCCACGTTCTTTGGCTGCATAAAGTGCTGCATCTGCTCGCGACACAATATCCTGACCCTGGTTCTCAATCTGAAAACTGGCGACCCCAAAGCTGGCCGTCTTGTGTCCGACGACCGAAAATTTGAAATCTTGTATTTTTTTGCGGAGATTTTCAGCCAATTGGTAGGCACCTGCACTGTCTGTGTGAGGGCAAATTATTAGAAATTCTTCTCCCCCCCAGCGTCCGACAACGTCAGTTTTGCGCGTGCTGGATTGCAGCAATTGGGCAATCTCGACCAGTACACTGTCCCCGGTCTGGTGACCATGTACGTCATTGGTATTTTTGAAGTAATCCACATCAATCATGATCAGACTGAAAGGTTGTCCACTACGCTGCGCGCGCATGCTTTCGGACGCTAGTGTTGCATCCAATTTCATGCGATTGAACAGGCCGGTCAGCCGGTCGGTGATGGAAAGCAGTTCCAATTGCTTATTGAGTGAATTAAGTTTCCGGTTCCAAGTAAGTACAAGCAGCATGATGAGACCTCCACCGACAATGACTAGCCAGACCAACGTGTAATCGATTCCGCGCTGAACATTGACCGATACATGCTTGTTGGAAATAGCCTCACGCTCCTGTGATGTTAGCGTCTTGACTCCTTTGTCGAGAATGTCGCGTAATATTTTTTCGTCCTTGATGACCCCGATTCGCAGTTTGTTGGTGAAATCGGGGAC
>NZ_RJTZ01000223.1:0-2492 GCF_024343515.1 Aquitalea sp. S1-19
CGTCGTCAGCTGAGGAGGCGAAATATACGCACCTTGAACTGATGCGTCAAGCACGAAACACTCAAAACACGAGTAGAAACATGATATCAAGCAACAAGAAACAGACAAGCAATTGTTTTAAAACAACTTAAGCCGTTAATGTTTTTTCAAACTATCCATCCAGCTACAGGTCGCCGCCTAGGCTGCGCGTCAAAACGCCCCTGCAGCAGGATAGGAACGAGCGCTCAACTACGGTAATCGGCATTAATACGCACATAGTCATAGGAGAAGTCACACGTCCAAACGGTCGCATCCGCACTCCCCCGCTCCAGCACAACCCGCACCGTAATCTCGCTTTGCTGCATGACGCGCTGACCGTCAGCTTCTTCATAATCCGGGTGGCGTCCTCCGGCGGAGGCTACCAGCACATCGTCCAGGTAGAGGGAAAGCCTGTCCACATCCAGATCCGCCACACCGGCATAGCCGATCGCGGCCAACAAACGTCCAAGATTAGGATCGGAAGCGAAGAAGGCGGTTTTAACCAGCGGAGAGCGTGCAATCGCATAGCCAATATCCTTGCACTCCGCCACACTACGCCCGCCTTCAACCTTGACAGTAATAAACTTGGTAGCCCCTTCACCATCACGCACGATGGCCTGCGCCAACTCGCGTGCGAGATCCAGCAAAACCGCTTTAAATGGGGCGTAATGCGGATGATCTACCGAGTCGATCAGGCCGCTTGCGCTTCGCCCGCTGCAAATAAGCATAAAGCTGTCATTGGTCGAAGTGTCGCCATCGATCGAGATACAGTTGAAGGACTGGTCGGCGACCTCCTTGACCAACTGTTCCAGCAGCGGACGCGTAATGGCCACATCGCTCGCGATAAAGCCCAGCATGGTTGCCATATTGGGATGAATCATGCCGGCGCCCTTGGCAATACCCGTCAAGACGACAGGCACACCATCCAGGCTCAATGTGCGACTCGCCGCCTTGGGCACGGTATCGGTCGTCATGATGGCCTCGGCCGCCTCGCCCCAGCTCGCCTCACGTCTTGCCGGCAAGGCCTGGATGATCTTGCCTACGGGTAGCGGCTCCAGAATCACGCCGGTAGAGAACGGCAAGACCTGCTCTGGCTGACAAGCCAGCTCTTCGGCCAGCGCCTTGCAAACTTGCAATGCATGCTCACGCCCGGCTACGCCGGTACCCGCGTTGGCATTACCGGTATTGACCACCAGCGCACGTATTTGTACACCCGCGCCCAGATGGGCTTTGCTCACTTGAACCGGTGCTGCACAGAAGCGGTTCTGGGTAAAGACGCCGGCAACGGTATTGCCTTTATCCAGCTGGATCACCAGCACATCCTTGCGATCCGCCTTCTTGATGCCGGCCTCAGCCACCATCAGCTTGACACCGGCTACCGCCAGCAAGCTTTGATCATCCTGTACATTGAGATTGACTGCCATTCCGCGCCTCCACACCAAAATGTTATTGGCATTGATTGTAACGGATTTGTTTATATCTGCGCGACAGCCCACCTCAGTTGGCTAGCGCCTCTTCCAGGCACGACAACAACGCCGCCCCGTAGCGGGCTAGCTTAAGCTCTCCCAAACCATAGATACGTCGCAACTCGGCCAGAGACGACGGCCGCTTCTCGACCAGTTCGCGCAAGGTCTTGTCGGAGAAAACGGCATAAGCCGGCACATTGTGCTCATCGGCCATGCCTTTACGCCAACGCCTGAGCGCCTGCCAGACCCGCTCCTCGCGCTCGGTGCGCAGCCATTGCTCGGCGCTACCGGCTTTGGCCCGGCTGTCGTCGGCCAGCGGCCGCAGGAAGATTTTTTCCTGCCCTTTAAGAATGCTGCGGCTGGATTCGGTCAACACCAGCGACTGGCCGCGCACGACATCAACCTCGATGATTTTTCTTGCCACCAGCTGGCGCACCAGCGAACGCCATGCCCGCTGCGAATACTCCTTGCCTATGCCGAAGGTAGAGAGCTGGTCATGGCCTGCTTGCTGCACGTGAGTATTGCTGCGCCCCAGCAGCACATCGATGACTTGGCTGGCCGGATAGCGCTGCCCGACCCGCCAGATACACGACAATAGTTTTTGCACGGCCAGCGTCGCATCAAACGTGACCGGCGGGTGCAGGCAATTGTCGCAATGCCCGCACGGCTGCCCCGCCTCACCGAAATGCGCCAGGATAAGCTGGCGACGGCAGGCGGCGGTTTCGCAAAAAGCGACCATTGCATCCAGCTTGGACAGCTCGACCTGCTTTTGCAGCTGAGCCATCTCCGAGTTCAGGATCATCTGCGTCAGCTGCACCATATCGTTCAGCCCATAACACAACCAGCTGGACGCAGGCAGCCCGTCACGCCCGGCGCGCCCCGACTCCTGGTAAAAATTTTCCGGGCTTTTAGGCAGGTCGACATGAGCGACAAAGCGTACGTCCGGCTTGTCTATGCCCATGCCGAAGGCGACGGTCGCCACCATCACCACCCCGTCCTCACGCAAAA
>NZ_RJTZ01000224.1:0-2453 GCF_024343515.1 Aquitalea sp. S1-19
AGGCTTCAGTCGTCTGCCGGAAAGCGCGGGTCATGCGCCAATAGTGCAGCCTCTACCTGTTTGCGCTGCAGATGGGGTGCGAACAGTTCGATCAGCGTATAGGCAAAACCGCGCAGATAGGCATCTTTGCGTATGCCTATCTTGGTGGTCGAGGGCGCGAATAAGTGGGCAGCGTCGATGGCAACTAGTTTGCTGTCGCGCTCGGGCTCGAAGGCCATGCTGGCAATGATACCGATGCCCAGACCCAGACCGACATAAGTCTTGATGACATCGGTGTCGATGGCGGTTAGCACGACGTTAGGGCTGAGTTCGGCATTGGCAAAAGCTTTGTTGATTTTGGAGCGGCCGGCAAAGGCAAAGTCATAGGTAATGATGGGGTAGGCGGCGATGTCTTGCAGTGTCAATGGCTGTGTCAAACGGGTGAGCTCATGCCCTTGTGGCACGACAATGCTGCGGTTCCACTGGCAGCAAGGCAGCATGGCCAGTTCCTTGTAGAGCTCGATGCCTTCGGTGGCAATGGCAAAGTCGGCCTCGCCGGCGACAACCATTTCACAGATCTGGGTCGGGCTGCCTTGTTTGATGGAGAGCCTGACCTTGGGGTGGCGTCGTACAAACTCGGAAATCACCGACGGCAACGCATAACGGGCCTGGGTATGGGTGGTCGCGATGGTCAGCGAACCTTCGGACTCGCGCGAGAATTCTTCGCCTACGCGCTTGAGATTCTTGGCTTCATGCAAGATGCGCTCGGCGATGCGCAGGATTTCCTTGCCTGGCTCCGACACTGCCACCACGCGTTTTCCATTGCGGATAAACACCTGGATGCCCAGTTCGTCTTCCAGCAGGCGTATCTGCTTGGATATCCCCGGTTGCGAGGTATGCAGCTTTTCCGCCGCCTCGGATACATTCAATCCTTGTTTGGCGACTTCAACCAGATAACGCAGTTGTTGCAGCTTCATGCCCCGCTTCCTTTTTATAAAACCAGATGGAATTAGATATTAGCACGATATTCTTTAAAGTTTATAAGTCAATTGGGTAGCATGCTGTCAGAAGCCGCTGAGGAAAAGCCTGATGAATCTGGAAGATAAACTGTCACATACCCG
The DNA here is from genome assembly GCF_024343515.1 of Aquitalea sp. S1-19. NCBI lineage: Bacteria > Pseudomonadati > Pseudomonadota > Betaproteobacteria > Neisseriales > Chromobacteriaceae > Aquitalea > Aquitalea sp. S1-19. Next base: position 1,101 of record NZ_RJTZ01000224.1, read on the forward strand.
CGCCTTATTGCAGGACATTGCCGCAAACGAGGCCTCGGTGGTGCTGGCCAATAGTCTGGGCGCCGAAGATATGGTGCTGACCGACTTGATTGCCGACATGCGCTTGCCTATCGGTATTTTCAGCCTGGATACCGGCCGCCTGCCTGCCCAAACGTATGACTTGATGCAGACGATGACGGAACGCTATCCGGCTTATCCCTTGCAGGTTTTCTTTCCTGATAGCCAGGCGATCGAAACATGGGTGGCGCAGTTTCGCGACCAGACCCGGCGCTTTCTGGCTGGCGAATTGTCCGAAGAAGAGTTTCGTCCCTTGCGCCTGATGAATGGCCTGTATATACAGCGCCACGCACCGATGTTGCGGGTGGCTATTCCTTACGGGCATTTCAGCAGTCATCAGATGCGCAAGCTGGCACATATTGCCCGCACTTACGACAAAGGCTATGCCCACTTTACCACCCGGCAAAACGTCCAGTTCAATTGGCCGGCGCTGGAGAGTGTGCCGGATATTCTGGCCGAGCTAGCCGGTGTTGAAATGCACGCAATCCAGACATCAGGAAATTGCGTACGCAATACCACCACAGATGCCTTTGCCGGTGTGGCAGCTGATGAACTGCTGGACCCGCGCCCCTGGTGCGAAATTATCCGCCAGTGGAGCACCTTGCATCCCGAGTTTGCCTATCTGCCGCGTAAATTCAAGATTGCGGTCTCAGGCAGCCTGGAGGATAGAGCCGCAACCTGGGTGCATGATATCGGGTTGCAGGTGGTCAGAAATGCCGACGGCGAGGTCGGCTTTCGCGTGCTGGTGGGCGGAGGCTTGGGGCGCACGCCAGTGATAGGCGAGCAGGTTCGGGAATTTTTGCCGGGCGAGCATCTGTTGACCTACCTGGATGCCGTGCTGCGCGTATACAACCGCTTTGGCCGGCGTGACAACAAATACAAGGCGCGCATCAAGATTTTGGTCAAAGCGATGACGGTAGAGGGTTTTGCTGCCAAGGTCGAGGATGAGTGGCAGCATCTGAAAGGTGGTGCGGCGACCTTGCGCGCGCAGGATATCGCGCATTTTGCCAGCTTCTTTACGGCACCGGCTTATGAGGTGCTGCCGCCTCATCCAGTCGAGCTGGCAGCCGCCATGGAAGCACATCCTGCTTTTGTGCGCTGGCTTGAACGCAATACCCGTGCCCACCGGCAGCCGGGTTATCGCGCCGTAGTGTTGTCATTGAAAAAAACCGGCGTGCCGCCTGGTGATATTACGGCCGAGCAGATGGATGCCGTAGCCGGGATGGCCGAGCGCTTCGGTTTTGGCGAGATTCGTGCCGCCCACGAGCAGAACCTGATTCTGCCGGATGTACGGGA
>NZ_RJTZ01000225.1:0-2442 GCF_024343515.1 Aquitalea sp. S1-19
TTACCGGCGCCGGCGCAACCTTCCCTTACCCCTTGTACGCCAAGTGGGCAGAGGCTTACAAAGCCAAGACCGGCAACCGCGTCAACTATCAGTCGATAGGCTCCGGCGGCGGCATCAAGCAAATCGAATCCAAAACCGTAGACTTTGGCGCATCCGACATGCCGCTCAAGCCGGAAGAATTGGCCAAAAAAGGTCTGGTACAGTTTCCGACCGTGATCGGCGGTGTCGTACCGGTCGTCAACCTGCCCGGCATCAAGCCTGGTCAGCTTAAGCTGACAGGCCCGGTTCTGGCCGACATCTATATGGGTAAAGTCAGCAAGTGGAACGATCCGGTCATCGTCAAACTCAACCCGGGCGTGGCGCTGCCTGACCAGAAAATCACCCCGGTACGCCGCTCCGACGGTTCGGGCACGACCTTTGTCTTTACCGACTATCTGTCCAAGGTTTCTCCTGCCTGGAAATCCGCCATCGGCGCCAACACTTCGGTAGCATGGAAAGTCGGCGTAGGCGGCAAAGGCAATGAAGGCGTGGCCAACTACGTTAACCGCATCAAAGGCTCGGTCGGCTATGTTGAATACGCCTACGCCAAGGTCAACAACATCCCGCATGCCGCCGTACAAAATGCATCCGGCAGCTTTATCCAGCCGGACGACAAGAGCTTTGCCGCGGCAGCAGCTGGTGCCGACTGGAAAAATGCCCCCGGCTTTTACCTGATCCTGACCAATGCCCAGGGCAAGGAGAGCTGGCCTATCTCTAGCGCAACCTTCATCCTGATGCAGCAAAAGACCGACAAGGTTGAAGGCAGCAGCGAAGCACTGAAGTTCTTCAACTGGGCCTATCAGGATGGCGGCAAGATGGCGCTGGATCTGGATTATGTGCCTCTGCCTGCCGTCGTACAAAACCAGGTGCGCAACTCGTGGAAACAGATTGCCGCCAGCAATGGTCAGGCACTCTGGAAATAAGCCCGGCCACCACGGATCTGTGCGGCAGATGGCCGGGGAGACTCTCCCCGGCTTTTTGCCTGACTAAGCCAGAGTAGATTGAGTATGGAAAAATATAAGAACACCTCGCATCTGAAACGCCAGATGCAGATAGATGCCCTGTTCCGCATCAGCACACGCTTTTTCGCCTTCTTTGTGCTGGCCATGCTGCTGGGTATTCTGTTTTCACTGCTGGTCGGCTCGCTGCCGGCACTCAAACACTTCGGCTGGGGGTTTTTGACCAGTACCGAATGGGATCCCGTTGCCGAAAACTTTGGCGCGCTCGTGCCCATCTACGGCACCCTGATGACTTCCTTTATTGCCCTGCTGATCGGCGTGCCGGTCAGCTTCGGCATTGCACTATTTCTGACCGAACTGTCCCCGCCGTGGCTCAAGCGCCCGCTGGGCATCGCCGTCGAGCTTCTGGCCGGCATTCCATCCATTATCTACGGCATGTGGGGCCTGTTTGTTTTTGCCCCCTGGTTTGGCGACCATATCCAGCCCTGGATCATCGACAATATGGGCGAGTTGCCGCTGGTCGGCTTCCTGTTTCAGGGCGCACCGATGGGCATCGGCATCTTCACCGCCGGCCTGATTCTGGCCATTATGGTGATTCCGTTTATTGCATCGGTGATGCGCGACGTATTCGAAGTCGTGCCCCCCATGCTCAAGGAGTCGGCCTATGGTCTGGGCGCTACCACTTGGGAAGTGGTACGCAATGTCGTACTGCCCTACACCAAAACCGGTGTAATCGGCGGCATTATGCTGGGACTGGGACGCGCACTGGGCGAAACCATGGCGGTGACTTTTGTGATCGGCAACTCCACCATCTTTGCTTCCGGCCTGTTTGATGCCGGCAACTCGATTGCGTCTTCACTGGCCAACGAATTTGCCGAAGCGACCAGCGAACTGCACTTGTCGGCGCTGATCTCTCTCGGTCTCATTCTGTTCTTCATTACTTTTGTCGTGCTCGCCTGCTCCAAGCTGCTATTGCTACAGCTCAAGAAGCAGGAAGGCCGCCACTCCTGATGAGCGCCCCCCGCATGGAACAATCATTGACCCGCACCGGCAAGGCTAATGCAGTGAAAGATAAAAGCTTCTCCCGCAACAATATGGTCTACCGCAAGCGGCGGCTGATCAATCTCTTCAATATGGGGGCATCCACGCTGGCCATGGTATTCGGCCTGTTCTGGCTGTTCTGGATATTGTGGACGCTGCTGCGCTTCGGCATCGAAGGCATGTCGACCGAGGTGTTCACCCAGATCACCCCGCCACCCGGTTCGCAAGGCGGTCTGGCCAATGCCATTGTCGGCTCCTTGCAGATGACCTTTTTCGGCACCCTGATCGGTACGCCTATCGGCATTCTGGCAGGCGTTTATCTGGCCGAATATGGCAGCCGCGGCTGGCTGGCACCGGCGACGCGCTTTATCAACGACATCCTGCTATCGGCGCCCTCCATCGT
>NZ_RJTZ01000226.1:0-2437 GCF_024343515.1 Aquitalea sp. S1-19
TGGCGCAACTTGCAAGGCGCGGTCATCCCCGAGCGCATCATCACCCGTCCGCCTTCGGCCGAGCTGCGCCCCGACCAGACCGATCAGGACAGCCTGCCGCCTTACGATGTGCTGGACGCGATTATGCAGCGCTATGTGGAAGGCAATCTGTCGGCCGCCGAGATTATCGCCGACGGCTACGCCGAAGCCGATGTACTGCGCGTGGTACGCTTGCTGAAAATCAATGAATACAAACGCCGCCAGGCACCGGTAGGCCCGCGCATTACGCGCCGCGCGTTCGGCAAAGACTGGCGCTACCCGATCACCAACCGGTTCAGCTAATGAAAATCCTGTTTATTCCGCTCCTGGCCAGTCTGGCGCTGCCGGTTCATGCCGCAGCCATCGCCCAGCTCAAGGCCTTTGTCGCCGGCACGCAAACCGTGTCGGCCCAATTCGAGCAGACCGTGACCAACCAGAAGCACCGCGAGCAGGCTCACGGCACGCTGGAGATCTCGCGTCCGGGCAAATTTCGCTGGAGCTACGCCAAACCGTTCGAGCAGGTGATTGTCGGCGACGGAAAACGGCTGTGGATTTACGACAAGGAATTGGCACAGGTCACCAGCAAACCGCTGGACAGCGCGCTAGGCTCCAGCCCGGCGGCACTGCTGGCCGGCAACAATGCCATCGAACGCAACTACATCCTGAAAGAGGCCGGCAAGGAAGGCGGTCTGGAATGGCTGAATGCCACGCCGCGCTCCGGCCCGATCAGTACAAGGGTTTCCGCCTTGCCCTGGGTCAGCGCAGAAAGATCCATACCGCGTAGCGAAAAACGCTGACGCACTTGCCCGGTTACCTGGAAATGCAGCTTCCCGTCCAGCGTGCCATCCGTTTTTGCCTCGCGCTGCGCCCATTGCGCCCCGACTTCATCGGTTCTGGCCTGCAAGGGCTCTTTTTCAATGCGCCGACTGCCCAGTTCGCGCCCCAAATCGGACTTAAGCAGTTCCAGACGGCGCAATAGCTGATCAACAAAATCAAGCGATTGCTGGGCGCTCGTCAATTGCTGATTCAACTGCGTACTATAACGCCAGCCCGACACCGCTGATTCGCGCTGGCCACGGTTTTCCGTGTCAGCGGTGGCGGATAGCGACCCTGTACGCGCAGCAGCCACAACGGGCTCGGCCAGCCGGCCTTTTTTGCCAAGTGCCGGCGTATCCAGTGTCGTCAACAAGGAGCGCATATCCGTCCTCAGATCACATTAAACAAGGTCAGCTGGCTGACCTTGCCGTAGGCCTTCTGGCTTGCCTGCAGGGCAAGTGTGTAGGCATTCATTTTGATGAAGGCCTCCGCATAGTCGAGCCGGCCGATATCGGTTGCATTTTTCTGGTTGGCAAGACTGACGTTGCTGTGGTTGTCGGCCATCATCTTGATGATGTTCTGCGCCCCGCCCTGCTGGGCGATCTTGCTGCCTATCATCTGGTGCGCACTATCCAGCACACCCAAGGTTTTGCGCACATCATCACCCACGGCCGCCGCCGTCAAGGCAGGATCGTCCAGCTTCACAATCAGCGCTTCCAGCTGGTTGAGCATGTCGGGCAACTGCGCCAGCGTGGTATTCGACACCTGACTGACGCCATGCCCCACAACCACCGGGATCGTCTCCTCATTGCCGGCAAAACTATACACACCGGCTGTGGCATCACGCTGGATGGCAGGCTTATCATTGGCTGTACCGGAAAAAAGATAGCGCCCCTCCTGGTCACGGACATTGGCAGAAAACACCAGACTATCACGCAGACTTTTAAGCGAGCTGCCCATGGCCTTCAGATCGGCAGCCGTATTGCTGCCATCGGCCGCCCACACCAGCAAGTCACGCATCTGCATCATGTCATTGCTGATGCTATCCAGATGCGCCTCGTTCAACGACAAGCGCGTGCTAAGCGCAGTGATATTGGAAAGATACTGGCCGATGGCCGCCTCCTCGCGCTCCAGACGCAGCAGGCGCACGCTGGCTATCGGATCATCGGAGGGCACATTCAGACGGTTACCCGATGACATCTGCTGCCCAAGCTCGGCCAATTTGGCGTTATTGTCCTGCATCACGGCATTCATGGCACTGTGGTACTGGGTGCTGGCGATACGCATCTTCAACTCCTTACAAAATGGCCAGCGTGCTGTCGAACAGCTCGCCAGCCACGGCGATCACCTTCATATTCGCCTGATACATTTTCTGAAACTCGATCAGGTTAACCGCCTCGTCGTCGCTACGCACGCCGCTGGTCGACTTCCATGCGCTCTCGGCCTCGGCACGCACGGCCTTAGCCGTCCCCAGCGAAGCCTTGTTCTGCTGACTGGCAATGGCCAGCTGCCCGACCAGCTGCGCATAGGCATCGCCAAAGCTCACCTTGCCAAGAGCGGCGATATCCACCTTTTCTTCACGAATACCGATCAGTGCATTCAG
>NZ_RJTZ01000227.1:0-2434 GCF_024343515.1 Aquitalea sp. S1-19
TACAACCTCGACGTCATCATCTCGGTCGGCTACCGGGTCAAATCGCCGCAAGGGGTGCGTTTTCGCCAGTGGGCCACCCGGCTGTTGAAACAGCACCTGATTCAGGGCTACACCCTCAACCAGCAGCGTTTCGAGCAAAATGCCCGCGAGCTGGAAGCCGCGCTGGCACTGGTGCGCAAAGCGGCCCGTGGCGACGGGCTTGATCTTGCCAGCGGGCGCGGTCTGGTGGAAATCATCAGCCGCTACACCCAGACCTTTCTCTGGCTGCAGCGCTATGACGAAGGGCTGCTCACCGAACCGGCAGGCACCGAGGGCGGTGTATTGCTGGCGCCAGAACCCGCCATGCAGGCACTGGGCGAGCTTAAAGCCCAGCTGATGGCCCGTGGCGAGGCATCCGAACTGTTTGCCCGGCCAAGGGGCGATGGCTTGGCCGCCTTGCTGGGCAATCTGGCCCAAAGCGTTTTTGGCCAAAGTGCCTACCCCACGGTGCAGAGCAAGGCCGCCCATCTGCTTTATTTCGTGGTCAAAAACCACCCCTTTGCCGACGGCAATAAGCGCAGCGCCGCCTTTTTGTTTGTCGATTTTCTCTATCGTAATCAGGCGCTGTGGCTGGCCAGTGGCGAGCCCATCATCAACGACAGCGGGCTGGCGGCCCTGACCCTGCTGGTGGCCGAATCGGCCCCGGCGCAAAAAGACACCCTGATTCGCCTGATCATCAATATGCTGACCCCGGCGCCGGCTGCGACAGACTTTGGAAATACCCCATGAGCCATATCGATACCCTGATTACCGACCACCTCGATCTGTGGACTGCCGCCGTACGTCCCAAAAGCAGCGCCGGGCGCGGCAGCAATAGCAAGTTGGAGCTGGCCGGCATCAAGAAGCTGCGCGAGTTGATTCTGGAACTGGCGGTGCGCGGCAAACTGGTGGCGCAAGACCCCAACGATGAACCCGCCTCGGTATTGCTGGAGCGGATTGCCGCCGAAAAGGCGCGGCTGTTCAATGAAGGAAAAATAAAAAAAGAAAAACAATACTTGGTCATAACAGATACAGATTTACCTCTTGATAAGCCGAACGGTTGGGTATTTGAACGGTTTGGTAATGTTGTAATTAACCGAGATTTCGAACGTATCCCTTTGGCTGTTTCTGAGAGAGAAAAAAGAAAGGGCTCTTATGACTATTATGGCGCATCGGGGGTTATTGATCAGGTTGATAACTATCTATTTGACAAGCCATTGTTGTTGATTGGTGAAGATGGAGCAAATCTAATTAATAGGTCTACACCCATCGCGTTCATGGCTCGTGGGAGATATTGGGTTAATAATCATGCTCATGTTTTAGATGGGCTGAATGAAGATTTATTGAAATATATATGCTTGCATATCAATGCAATTTCTTTAATTTCATATATTACTGGCACAGCTCAGCCTAAAATGAATCAAGCCAAGATGAATGAGATCGTACTTGGTATTCCACCTTTTGCTGAACAAAAACGCATCGTTGCCAAAGTGGATGAACTGATGGCCCTCTGCGACCAGTTGGAGCAGCAAAGCGAGGCGCAGCTGGCGGCGCACCAGACCTTGGTCGAGGTGCTGCTGGCGACCCTGAGCGATAGTGCCGACGCCGATGAACTGGCACAAAACTGGGCGCGGCTGGCCGGCCACTTCGACACACTTTTTACCACCGACGCCAGCATCGACGCCCTCAAACAGACCATCCTGCAATTGGCGGTGATGGGCAAACTGGTGCCGCAAGACCCCAACGACGAACCCGCTTCCGTCCTGCTGGCGCGCATCGCCGCCGAAAAGGCGCGGCTGGTGCAAGAGGGGAAGATTAAAAAAGAAAAGCCGCTATCGGAAATCAACGAGGATGAAAAGCCGTTTGAGCTGCCGCAGGGGTGGGAGTGGTGCCAAATTTTAGAACTTGGTTATGACTTAGGTGGGGGAACTCCATCTAAAGCACAAGGGAAATATTGGGGAGGGAGTATCCCTTGGGTTTCACCAAAAGATATGAAGGTCGATCTAATTTCATCTTCAGTTGACTATGTTACTGACGATGCTATTTCTGAAACGGTGCTTAAATTAATTCCATCAAATAGCCTTTTGATGGTGGTCAGAGGAATGATTCTTGCCCATTCGTTCCCTGTTGCTTTGACCATAAATCCTGTTGCAATAAATCAAGATATGAAGGCGCTTGTGTTTGCGGAAATAAATGGGAGTTTTTTGCTTACGTTAATGAAAGCAGCGAAAGAACGAGTGGTAAATATGGTTGAGCACTCATCTCATGGTACTTGTAAGTTGGTTTCAGAAAAGCTCTGGAATATGATGGTTTGTATACCACCAAAAGAAGAGCAGCTTAGAATTGTTAAAGCTGTCGATGAATTAATGGCCCTCTGCGACCAACTAAAATACCGCCTGCAAACCAGCCAACAGAC
>NZ_RJTZ01000228.1:0-2400 GCF_024343515.1 Aquitalea sp. S1-19
ACTTGCGGTGTCGACATCACCATCCTGCCGCCGGCCGAAGAGTTTCCGGATTCGGTGTTCGTTGAAGATCCGGCCCTGTGCACGCCGCATTGCGGTATCGTCACCCGCCCGGGTGCCGACAGCCGCCGCGGTGAAGCCGAACTGATGGCGCCCATCCTTGCCCGCTTCTACAAGAACGTCGAGCGCATTGTCGAGCCGGGCACGCTGGACGCAGGCGACGTGATGATGGTCGGCAACCACTACTATATCGGCAACTCGGCCCGTACCAATGCCGAGGGCGCGCGCCAGCTGATCGCCATTCTGGAAAAGTACGGCATGACCGGTTCTGTCGTTTCCATGGACGAGGTGCTGCACCTGAAGACCGGGCTTGCCTATCTGGAGAACAACAACCTGATGTGCGCCGGCGAGTTCCTGACCAAGCCCGAATTCCAGAAGTACAACATTATCGAGCTGCCGGAAGACGAGATCTACGCCGCCAACTGCATCTGGGTCAACGGCAAGGTGATCATGCCTTCCGGCTACCCGAAGACCGCCGCCAAGATCGCCGCGCTCGGCTACGAGGTGATCGAGGTTGATACCTCGGAATACCGTAAGGTTGACGGCGGTGTCAGCTGCATGTCGCTACGCTTCTGAGCCCTGGCAAGGCACTGGCAGGCAGCCGCTGCGCACTCGCGTCGCGGCTGTTTTTTAGTCTTCAAGAAAGAATCCCTATGTCTCAGACACAAGACAAGAAGCTGGGCGTGGTGGCGATGACCGCGCTGGTGGTGGGTGCCATCGTCGGCAGCGGCATCTTCAGCCTGCCGCAGAATATGGCCGAGGGTGCCGGCGCCGGCGCCATCCTGATCGCCTGGGTGGTTACCTTTGTCGGCATGCTGGCGCTGACGCGCATTTTCCAGTGGCTGTCGCTTAACCGCCCCGACATCGGCGACGGCGTCTACGGCTACGCGCGCTCGGGTTTCGGCGACTATATGGGCTTCAACGCCGCCTGGGGTTACTGGATCTCGGTGTGGGTGGGCAACGTCGGTTATCTGGTGGTGATGTTCAGTGCGCTGGGCTCGTTCCAGGCGCTGGGTTTCTTCGGCGAGGGCAGCACGCTGCCGGCGCTGGCCTGCGGTTTGGTGGTGTTGTGGACGCTGCATGGTTTCGTGCTGCGCGGCGTGCAGTCGGCGGCCATCCTTAATATGGTGGTGACCATTGCCAAGATCGTGCCGCTCGGGCTCTTTATCCTGTGCGTGGCGCTGGCGTTCAGGGTCGATGTATTCCAGATCGACTTCTGGGGCAGTGCAGAGCTTGGCAGTGTGGCCGATCAGGTGAAAAACACCATGCTGTATACGGTGTGGGTGTTCCTTGGTATCGAGTGCGCCACGGTCTATGCCAGCCGCGCCAAGAATATGGCGGTCGTCAGCCGGGCGACCATTCTCGGTTTTCTGATCACCATCCTGCTGTTGATCTGTGTGTCGGTGCTGTCGCTGGGCGTGGTGTCGCAACCGGAGCTGGCGCAGATGAAGAACCCGTCGATGGCGGCGGTGCTCTCGCATGTGGTTGGCCCGTGGGGCGGGATGCTGATCAATATCGGTCTGGTGCTGTCGGTTGGCGGCGCACTGCTTGCCTGGACCATGATCTCCAGCGAGATGCTGTATCTGGCTGCGCGCGGCGACAACAATACCGCGCCCAAGGCATTCGGCAAGCTCAACAAGAACGGCACGCCGGCCAATGCGCTATGGCTGACCAATAGCCTGATCTCGCTGGTGCTGGTGATCAACCATCTGAACGATGCCGGTTACAACATCCTGATCCAGCTGGCTTCGTCGATGGCGCTGATCCCTTACCTGCTATGCGCCGGCTTTGGTCTGCGTCTGGCGCTCAAGGCAAAGGTCAAGTCGGTGACGCTGGTCGCTCTGACCGCGCTGGGCACGGTATACGGCATCTGGCTGATCTACGCCGGCGGCCTGAGCTTTTTGCTGCTGTCGATGATCCTGTATGCGCTGGGCCTGCCATTTTATCTGAAGGCCAAGCACGAGCGGGGCGAGAAGTTCTTCTCCCATCCGCTGGAAGCCGCGCTGGGCTTGCTGGTGCTGGCCTTGGCCATCGCTGCGCTGTACATGGTGTCGCAGGGGACGCTGGCCTTGTAAGGCAGATTTGGGTAGCCGCAGACGTAAAAAAGCCAGCCGTTCATCCGGCTGGCTTTTCCTGGTCAAGCGCTGCTTGGTGCAGCGTTAAATCAGGCGCGCTTCTTGAATTCGTTGGTGCGCGTGTCGATTTCGATCTTGTCGCCGGTGTTGACGAAAGCCGGAACCGGGATTTCGAAGGTGGTGCCTGCCAGACGGGCCGGCTTCAGCACTTTACCCGAGGTATCGCCACGTACGGCAGGCTCGGTGTATTCAACTTCGCGCACAACCG
>NZ_RJTZ01000229.1:0-2387 GCF_024343515.1 Aquitalea sp. S1-19
TGCCCGCCAGCGTAACGGGCTGTTTTTCATTCTGCAGCCCGTCGCGCGGGCCGACTTCGACGATTTTGACCTGCATGATGCGCTCCTTATGCGGCTTCGAAATCGACCAGTTCGTCACCATCACCGACTTGCTCGCCAGGGGAAAACAGATAGGCATTCACCTTGCCGGCGGCCGGCGCTTTAAGCGTGTGCTCCATCTTCATCGCCTCCAGTATCATCAGCGGCTCGCCTTTTTCCAGTTGCGTGCCTACTGCGGCCAGATGGGCGACGACGCGTCCGGGCATGGGCGCCTTGATTTGGGCGTGGCCATGGATTTCACGACTGGCATAGGCATACGGGTCGCCAAGCCGTGCGCTCAGGCTGTGGCCGCGACTGAACAGGATGCGTTGCTGGCCCTGATGAATGACGCGGGCCTGATAATGCTGGCCGTTAAGCCAGGCGCTGAAACCATCGCTTAAGGCCTGAATGCGTGCATCGAACACCTCGTTCGCCAGCGTGATGCGCAAGCCGTCCGGCCGGTATTCCAGCAAGACGGTATGCACGCACTCTGCGACCTGCCATTCGAAGCGGCGTTTGAACGTCCCGTTCAGGCGCCAGCCATTGCCGCCGTCCAGCGCCTCGGCAAGCGAGAGTAGCGCCAGTTGCCACGGCTCGGCGGCCGCTGCACCCAGCAGCAGTTCGGCTTCGTCGCGGGCGATCAGGCCGGTGTCGACGTGACCGGCGGCAAAGTCGGGGTGGGCCGCCAGGCGCGCCAGAAAAGCAGTATTGCAAGCGACGCCGGCGATCTCGCACTGGGCCAGTGCCGATTTCAATGTTTGCAAGGCAAGCTCGCGTGTCTCGCCCCAGACAACCAGCTTGGCGATCATCGGGTCGTACCATGGCGAAATGCTGTCACCCTCGATCACGCCGCTGTCTATGCGTACCCGTGCGCTGGTTTGTGGCAGGCGCAGATGGGTGAGCGTGCCGGTGGCAGGCAAAAAGCCCTTGTCCGGATCTTCGGCGTAAATGCGCGCTTCAAAGGCGTGGCCGGATAAGGGAATGTCCTGCTGCGCCAGCGGTAGTAGCTCGCCTGCGGCGACGCGGATCTGCCATGCGACCAGATCTTGCCCGGTAATCATCTCGGTGACCGGATGCTCGACCTGTAGCCGGGTATTCATCTCCATAAAGTAGAAGACGCCGCTGCTGTCCATGATGAATTCGACTGTGCCGGCGCCGACATAGCCCACGGCGCGCGCTGCCGCACAGGCCGCCTCGCCCATGGCACGGCGCGTGGCCGGTGCCAGATTCGGCGCCGGCGCTTCTTCGATGACTTTCTGGTGGCGGCGCTGGGCCGAGCAGTCGCGCTCGTACAGATAAACCGCGTGGCCATGGCTGTCGGCAAACAGCTGGATTTCGATATGGCGCGGGCGCTGCGGATAATGCGGCAGGCAATTTCGCCGCGGTTGGCGATCAGAATCTTGGCCAGCATCAGTCTTGCTCCTCTTGCCAGGCGGGGCGGCGTTTATCGAAGAAGGCAGCGAGCCCCTCGAGCGCCTCGCTGCCGGCGCGGGTGCGGGCAATCAGGGCAGCGGTTTCGGCCAGAAGTGCGTCATCGCTGGTTGAGCCATCGGCCACTGCGCGCAGCAACTTTTTGCTCTGGGCAAGTGCGCCCGGCGCCCCCAGCGCCAGTTGCTGGGCCACCGCTGCGATGCTGCTGTCCAGCATGTCCGGTGCGACTATCTCGTGTATCAGGCCCAGGCGCCAGGCGGTGTCGGCCTGGAGGCGTTCGGCCGACAGGGTGTAGCGGCGCATGGCGCGCAAGCCGATGGCTTCGCTGACATAAGGCGCGATGGTGGCCGGAATCAGCCCCAGTCGTACTTCGGACAGGCCGAAGCGGGCCTCGGGCGTGGCGATGGCGATGTCGCACGCGGCGACCAGACCCATGCCGCCGGCCAGTGCCGCACCATGCACGCGCGCGATCACCGGCTTGGGGCAGCGGTACAGGGTCTTGAGCAAGGTGGCCAGCGCTTGTGCATCGGCCAGGTTTTGCGCGTCGCTAAAACCGGCGGCACGGCGCATCCAGTCAAGATCGGCGCCGGCGCAAAAGCTTGTGCCGCGCCCGGCCAGCACAATGACACGCACGCTGGCATCGCTTGCCAGAGCGTTCAGGGCATGGGTGAGCGCATCGATCAGTGCTTCATTCAGTGCATTGTGTAGCGCGGGGCGATTCAGCCACAAGGTGGCGATGGCCGCGCTGTGTTCGATCTCCAGTATCGTGCTGTCCATGGCAGGCCTCACATACGGAACACGCCAAAACGCGTGTCGGGAATCGGGGTGGACAGGCAGGCATCCAGCGCCAGTGCCAGTACGTCGCGGGTCTGTGCCGGGTCGATAATGCCGTCGTCCCA
>NZ_RJTZ01000023.1:0-36181 GCF_024343515.1 Aquitalea sp. S1-19
CGGGCGGCGTCGGTACGCTGGCCATTTCCATGGTCGAAAAGCCGGTGCCGGCAGCCGGTCAGATGCGGGTGCGGGTGATGGCAGCCGGGCTGAATCGTGCCGATATTGTGCAGCGCGAAGGGCATTATCCGGCTCCTGCCGGGGCATCGCCGATTCTGGGGCTGGAAGTCGCCGGCGTGGTAGACGAGATTAACGGCCCGTCGCGCTTTCAGCCTGGCGATGAAGTATTTGGTCTGTTGCAGGGCGGCGGTTATGCCGACTATGCCTTGCTGGATGAGGCGCTGGCTATCCCCAAGCCGGATGCCATGAGCTGGGCGGAGGCGGCCAGCCTGCCTGAAGTGTGGATGACCGCATGGCTTAATCTGGTGGAAGTGGCGGCCTTGCAAGCCGGAGAGCGCTTTTTGGTGCATGCCGGTGCCAGCGGTGTCGGCTCTGCCGCCATACAGTTGGCGTGCCTGTTAGGCGCCGAAGCGCTGGCCAGTGCCAGTGCCGATGAAAAGCTGGAATTTTGCCGCAGCCTGGGGGCGACTCAGGTATTCAATGGCCGGCGTGACACTGCTTTTGCCGCGCAGCTTAAGGCGCAGGGCGGGGTGGATGTTATTCTGGATCCGGTAGGCGGCAGTTATTTTCGCGAGAATCTGGCCTGTCTTAATCCGGACGGGCGTCTGGTGGTAATAGGCGTGATGGGCGGGCGCAGCGCTGAGCTGAATCTGGGGCTGCTGCTGGTCAAGCGTTTGCGCATTATGGGTTCGACGCTGCGCAGCCAGCCACTGGTGGTGCGTGCGCGTCTGGCGCGGGCGCTGGAAGAGACGATTTTGCCGGCACTGGCTGACGGAAAATTGAGGGTAACGCTGGACAGTGTGTACCCGCTATCGGCGGTGGCGGATGCGCATCTGTATATGGAAGGCAACAGTAATCTGGGGAAAGTGGTGCTGGATGTGTCGTAATTAATGCTTTTGTAATTATTATCGGCTATCTTGTTACTCGGAAGGCATGAGGCTTTCTGATTTGGTATGGATGGGATTCGGGCGACGGCAACGTCGCCCATTTTTTTGGCCGGAGCAAGTGAGGTGTACTTGACTCCGGCTATATCAGGCGGCGGGTGCCAGCGCCTCGATCAGGGCGACTTCCTGGGTGTAGGACAGTGCCTTGAGCTTGCTCAGCAGGGCTTCGGCATCCACCTGATGCTCGTGATCCAGATCCTCATCCAGAATACGCGCCTCTACCGCCAGCCACAGGCCGCGGCAAGCCGATGCGCCTTCAAAGTGTATGCCCTTGAGTACGGCAGCAATCAGTTGCAGCTCGTTGTCGGCAAAGCGGCGCGACAACAGCAATTGCTCGCGGCGGATGATTTCTGCGTAGCGCTCCAGCATTTCGTGGGTGCGTGCATCCATTTCGCCATGCAGGCTGTCTGTGGCCGCTTGAGCCTCATGCGCGGCACTGGCTGCGGCAACCACGCGCGCAGGATCGAACCACGCTTCGATTTCCGGTGCCAGCAAAGGCAATTCCTGCTGCCAGGCGTGATAAAGATCATCGCGAAAACGCGCATTGTCGGTAAAGGACAACTCGTCGAACGGCATCATGGGCGCGAGGCCACTGCCCAGTTTTTCACGTCCGATCAGGATGTTGCCATCCTTGTCCTTGCTCACCGTTGTACGCCAGTGGCTGTTTTCGCCCGTGGCCAGATTGTCTACCATGACTTCGATGCAAGGCAGTGCGCATTCGCTGTCGTCACCTTCGGTCACAAAGTGCAGGGTGATGTCGAACATCTCGTGTTTTTTCAGTTCCAGTAACTGCAAGCCGTCATTGTGGCCGGCAAGGATGAACAGGCCGTCAGTTTCGTAAACGGCCACGTCGTGTTCGCTCTTGGCCGGTTTGATCAGGCGGGCGGATAGCTGTTCCGCCAGCGTGTTGATGTCCTGGGTGGCGGCCAGATTGTGGGTTTTGAGGTTGAAACCGCTACGGTAACCTGCGTGTTGGTGCCAAAGGGCATTCCAGTCGTACATGATGTTTTTCCTGTGTTTTTTAGGGGTGTCAGAGCGTATCCGGATCTAATGTCGGATCAGGTATCTGCCTGACGCGAATAGAAAATTTGGGGAAACGCGCGATGCGTGATACCATCGCCCCCTAATTTTTCGCCCCACTTCTGTATAAGCAGAGACAATGACCCGACAAATTCGCAACATCGCTATTATCGCTCACGTTGACCATGGCAAGACGACTCTGGTTGACCAATTGCTTCGCCAGTCCGGCACTTTCCGCGACAACCAACAGGTTGTCGAGCGTGTTATGGACAGCAATGACCTCGAAAAAGAACGCGGCATTACCATTCTTTCCAAGAATACTGCCATCGAATATGAAGGCGTACACATCAATATCGTGGACACTCCGGGACACGCCGACTTCGGTGGTGAAGTAGAGCGCGTACTGGGCATGGTAGACGGTGTTGTGCTGCTGGTGGATGCCGTTGAAGGCCCGATGCCACAGACCCGCTTTGTGACCAAGAAGGCACTGGCACTGGGTCTGCGTCCTATCGTGGCGATCAACAAGATCGACCGTCCGGGCGCACGTCCGGACTGGGTGGTTGACCAGACGTTTGACCTGTTCGACAAGCTGGGCGCGACCGACGAGCAGCTCGACTTCCCGATTATCTACGCATCCGGCCTGAACGGCTTTGCCAAGCTGGAACTGGAAGAAGAGTCGGACAATATGCGTCCGCTGTTCGAAACCGTGCTCAAGCATGTGCCTACCCCTTCGGGCGACCCTGAAGCTCCGCTGCAGCTGCAAATTTCCGCACTCGACTACTCGACCTATACCGGTCGTCTGGGTCTGGGCCGCGTACTGAACGGCCGTATCAAGCCGGGTCAGGTTGTGGTTGTAATGAACCACGAAGAGCAGGTTGCACAAGGCCGCATCAACCAGGTGTTGGGCTTCAAGGGTCTGGAGCGCGTGCCGGTTGAAGAAGCCGAAGCCGGCGACATCATCACCATCTCCGGTCTGGACGATATCGGTATCGGTGTGACCATCTGCGACCGTGATGCCCCTGTCGGCATGCCGGTTCTGGGTGTGGACGAGCCTACCCTGACCATGGACTTCATGGTGAACACCTCGCCACTGGCCGGTACCGAAGGCAAGTTTGTGACTTCGCGCCAGATTCGCGACCGTCTGACCAAAGAGCTGCTGACCAACGTTGCGCTGCGTGTGGAAGACACCGAAGACGCGGACATCTTCCGCGTATCCGGCCGTGGTGAACTGCACCTGACCATTCTGCTGGAAAACATGCGTCGTGAAGGCTTTGAAATGGCCGTGGGCAAGCCGCGTGTCGTGTTCAAGGACATCGATGGCGAGAAGTGCGAGCCATATGAAAACCTGACCGTAGACGTGGAAGACACCACTCAGGGCGCCGTAATGGAAGAACTGGGTCGTCGCCGTGGCGAACTGACCAATATGGAATCCGATGGCCATGGCCGTACCCGCCTCGAATACCATATCCCTGCGCGTGGCCTGATCGGCTTCCAGGGCGACTTCATGACCATGACCCGTGGTACCGGCCTGATGAGCCATGTGTTTGATGACTACGCACCGGCTAAAGCCGATATGCCTGGCCGTCACAACGGTGTGCTGATTTCGCAGGATAACGGTGTGGCTGTTGCTTACGCCCTGTGGAAGCTGGAAGATCGCGGTCGTATGTTCGTGTCGCCAGGCGACAAGCTGTACGAAGGCATGATCATCGGTATCCATAGCCGCGACAACGATCTGGTGGTGAACCCGCTCAAGGGTAAGCAGCTGACCAACGTGCGTGCTTCCGGTACCGACGAAGCCGTGCGTCTGACCACGCCGATCAAGATGACGCTCGAGTCCGCTGTCGAATTCATCGACGACGACGAAATCGTTGAAATCACGCCGCAAAACATCCGTATGCGTAAGCGCTTCCTGCAAGAGCACGAGCGCCGCAAGAACCGCAACGCCTGATCGTTACGGTGATGCAAAAAAACCCGGTTCAATGAACCGGGTTTTTTCATATCCGGGCAGAGGACCGGTTATGTGCGCATCACTTTGCCGCCTGTGGAATCAGGGAAATGCCCAGCGCGTCGATATAAGTGCCCTTGACCTGGTCGCCTACCTGGATCCGCTTGAGCTGCTCCGGATCCTCTATTTTCAGCGTCAGCTTGCGCGAGACTCCCTTGAGTTCGATGGTGTGGGCTTTGAGGTTTACCTTGACCACATCCGCCATCACGGTCGTCTTCTTTGCGATCACGCCAGCTGGTGCGCTGCCTTCTTCGGCACGACCCGCTTCCACGGTGTCTACGCGGGTGCGTACGCCAGCGCCGCCCTTTTTGAGTTCCAGTGTCAGCGCCTCGAGCAGTTTAGCCTGAACCTTGTCGCCCACCCTGATTTGCGCAAAGTTGCGTACATCGGGGCCGGCTACGACTTGACGCAACTGACCGTTCGTCCCTTGCAGGGTCAGGGTACGTGTGGCGGTATCGATGGCCGTCACAGTCGCCTCCAGCTTCAGCTCGCCGGCGACGATGGCCTTACCCGGCAGTGTGGCAAAGGCAACGCCGGCATCGGTAGCCATCGCGATACTGGCCATTAGCGACAGCAGCAATGCGCTGAGTATTTTCTTGAGTTGCATGGGTAGTTCCTCTTCGGGTATGGCGCTTGACGGATTGATTGCCTAAATGCCAGCTATCAGCCGACACAAGTGAGTGGCTTTATGAATTACCCAGCTCGTATTATTTATAAGGCATGAATTGAAGGTGCGCAAAATCTAATTTGCTGGCAATGCACTACGGGGGACAGCTGGATGACGCTAGAGCAGGATCAGCAGGCCGGCGGTCATGCCGACCAGGGTAGCGGCAAAGGTCGGCAGGCAGCGCAGCGCCAGCGTGCGCCCGCCAAGGGAAGCAATCAGGCCGAACTTGAAGGCGCTATTGGCGGTGATGGCCAGCAGCATGGCGACGATCAGGCTGTGTTCGTCTATCTGTGCCTTGCCCAGCATCTGGTACAGCGTCAGTGTGATGGCATCCACATCGTTCAGGCCGCTGATCAGGGCCACAAAATACACGCCCTTGCTGCCGAATAGATCATTAAGCCAGGCGCTAAGAAACAGCACCAGCGCAAACAGGGCGGCAAAGCCCAGTGCCAGCCGCAATTGGGTCGGGTTTTGCAGTTCGGGCGTGTGTTGCGGATGCGGTGCATCACCACCGCGCAGCATCAGCGCGGTGGCAATCAGCCCTAATAGCAAGGCTGGCAGCAGCAAGGTGGCCACGGCCTGCAAGGCCGAGGGCATGACCACGGCCGTCACCAGTGTCAGGCGGGCAAACAGCACCAGATTGGCCAGCAGAATGACCCGGCTTGCCAGTGCCAGCGATGCCGGGCGGGCATGCGCTTCGCGGGCATAGACCAGCGTGGTGGCAGTGGAGGAAACCAGTCCGCCCATCACGCCCAGTATGGTGGCGCCAAAGCGGGTGCCGAAAATCTTCAGCGCCAGAAAGCCGGCCAGCCCGACTCCCACGATCAGCACGACCAGCAGCCACACCTGATACGGGTTGAAGGCGCGGTAAGGGCCGAAATTCTGGTCGGGCAGCAGCGGCAAAATGATAAAGGTCAGCGCGCAAAATTGCAGGATGGACAACAGATCGCGCCGCGACAGTTCGTGCGACAGGCTGGACAGCTCGCGTTTGAGATAAAGCAGCAAGGTGGTCAGAACCCCCAGCGCGATGGCCAGCCGGACTTCCTCGTGCCAGACCAGTATGCCAAGACCGTAGCTGATAAACAGCGCGGCCTGGGTGGTGGTGCGCGAGTCGCGCAGGCGCTCGGGAGGCGAGGGCAGAAAGCTCAGGCTGCCGACCAGAATCAGGCCGATAGCCGGTAGCCACAGGGTCTGGGTGCGCTGCGCCAGCATGGCCAGCAAAGTGCCGAGAAAGGCGGTCAGGGCAAAGGTGCGGATGCCGGCGATGGTGTCGGACTTGCGCTCGCGCTCGATGCCGATAAACAGGCCGATGGCAATGCTGGTGGCGAATAAGGGCAGGGTTTCGAACGGGGTGCCTGCAAGGCGCAGCCAGTGGTTGATGGGTATATCGACCATGGCTGCGCCCTGTCTTTATTGCGGTTTGAGCCGCAAGCGTATGGATGCTTCGATGCCGGCAGCGTCAAGGCCGCAGGATGCCAGTTGCTGGGCGTGGTCGCCATGGTCGACAAAGTCGTCGGGCAGGCCCAGTTGTAAGACTGGCGTGGCAAGCTGAGCGGCTTCCATGGCTTCGATACAGGCCGAGCCCGCGCCGCCCATGATGACGTTTTCTTCCACGGTAACGATCAGGCTGTTGCCTTGCGCCAGCGTGCGCACCAGTTCAGCGTCCAGTGGTTTGACAAAGCGCATGTCGGCGACGGTGGCGTCCAGCGCTTCGGCCGCAGCCAGCGCCGGCGTGACCATGCTGCCAAAAGCCAGAATGGCGATGCCAGACTTGCCTTCGCGCAACAGGCGCCCCTTGCCCAGCGGCAGAGCGCACATGTCCTTGATGACTTCGGCGCCGCAGCCGGCACCGCGCGGATAGCGCACTGCGGTCGGGGTGTCGAGGGTGAAGGCCGTATACAGCATCTGGCGGCACTCGTTCTCGTCGGATGGCGCCATCACCGTCATGTTTGGAATGCAGCGCAGGAAGGACAAGTCAAACGCGCCGCCATGGGTCGGTCCGTCGGCGCCGACCAGACCGGCGCGGTCGATGGCGAACACCACTGGCAGGTTTTGTAGCGCCACATCATGGATCAGCTGGTCATAGCCGCGCTGCAAGAAGGTG
The DNA here is from genome assembly GCF_024343515.1 of Aquitalea sp. S1-19. Classification (NCBI taxonomy): domain Bacteria; kingdom Pseudomonadati; phylum Pseudomonadota; class Betaproteobacteria; order Neisseriales; family Chromobacteriaceae; genus Aquitalea; species Aquitalea sp. S1-19. Next base: position 6,801 of record NZ_RJTZ01000023.1, read on the forward strand.
GAATAGATGGCGACCACAGGCTTCATGCCGTCGCAAGCCATGCCGGCGGCGAAGGTGACCGCGTGCTGTTCGGCAATGGCGACATCGAAGAAGCGCTCGGCATGCTCGCGCGCAAAGCGCACCATGCCCGAGCCCTCGCTCATGGCCGGGGTGATGCCGACCAGACGGTGGTCCTTTTTCGCCATATCGCACAGCCAGTCACCGAATACCTGGGTGTAGCTGGGCTTGCCACCGCTTTTGCCGGCAGCGAGGCCGCTTTCCGGGTCAAAGCGGGAGACGCCGTGATAGGCGATCGGGTCTTTTTCCGCCAGCTTGTAGCCCTGACCCTTCTTGGTGACGATGTGCAGGAATTGCGGGCCTTTTAGGCTCTTGATGTTCTTCAGCGTCTCGACCAGCGTGTCGAGATCATGGCCATCTATCGGGCCGATATAGTTGAAGCCGAAAGCCTCGAACAGGGTGCTCGGGGTCAGCATGCCCTTGACGTGTTCTTCGACCTTGCTTGCCAGCTCGCGTACCGGCGGCACAATGCCCAGCACCTTGCTCGAGCCTTCGCGCACGCTGCTGTAAAAGCGGCTGGACAAAAGCTTGGCCAGATAGTTGTTGAGCGCGCCTACATTGGCCGAGATCGACATATCGTTGTCGTTAAGCACCACCAGCAAATTGGTGTCCATGGCACCGGCGCTGTTCAGCGCTTCGAAGGCCTGACCTGCGGTCAGTGCGCCGTCGCCGATAATGGCCACACAGCTGCGGTCTATCTTCTGTGCCTTGGCGGCCACCGCCATGCCCAGTGCCGCACCGATGCTGGTGGAGCTGTGGCCGACGCCGAAGGTGTCGTAGGGCGATTCTTCGCGCTTGGGAAAGCCTGCGAGGCCGTCTTTCTGGCGCATGCTGCCCATGCGGGCACGCCGTCCGGTCAGGATCTTGTGCGGGTAGGTCTGGTGGCCCACATCCCAGACCAGCCTGTCGTCCGGTGTGTTGAATACATAGTGCAGGGCAATGGTCAGCTCGATACTGCCCAGGTTGGAGGCCAGATGGCCGCCGGTCTGGCTGACCGAGTCCAAAAGGAAGGCGCGCAGCTCGCGTGCCAGTTGCGGCAACTGGGTGCGTGTCAGGCGGCGCAGGTCGGCCGGCGTGTCTATGGTGTCAAGCAGGGCAGTTGTGGTCATCTGTTGCTGTTCAGAAAGAGCGCTCGACGATGTAGCGGCCAAGCTCCCTGAGTCTTGCGGCTTTGCCGGCGAAGGGTTCGAGCGCGTCAAAGGCATCACTGGAGAGTTCACGGGCAAATTCGCGTGCACGGGCAAGTCCCATCAGGCTGACGTAAGTCGGTTTATCGTTGGCGGCATCCTTGCCGGCCGTTTTGCCTAGCGCCTGGCTATCGGCATCGACATCCAGCACATCGTCGACCACCTGAAAGGCGAGGCCGATGCACTTGGCGAAGTGGTCCAGCCGCGCCAGCTCATCGCTCGTTAAAGGCGTGCCGGCTTGTGCGCCCAGCATGACCGCCGCGCGAATCAGCGCGCCGGTCTTCATCAGGTGCATATATTCCAGCTCGGGCAGCGACAGCTCCAGGCCGACGCTGGCCAGGTCGATGGCCTGGCCGCCAGCCATGCCGGCGTGGCCCGACGCGCGTGCCAGTGTCTGCACCAGCGCAAGCTGGGTGGCGGGTTCTATGTCTGCCATAGGCTGCGATAGCAGATCGAAGGCCAGGGTTTGCAAGGCATCGCCGGTCAGCAGCGCAGTGGCCTCGTCAAACGCCACATGGCAGGTCGCCTTGCCGCGGCGCAGCACATCGTCGTCCATGCACGGCATATCGTCGTGCACCAGCGAGTAAACATGAACCAGTTCGACAGCAGCGGCAATGCGCGCCAGATTGTCTGCGCTGGCACCGCACAGCTCGCCAGCGGCGTAGACCAGTAAAGGCCGGGCACGCTTGCCGCCTTCCAGCGTGCTGTAGCGCATGGCACTGTGCAGGGTTTGCGGCGCGTGGGCGGCATCCGGCAACAGCCTGGCCAGCGTCAGCTCCATCTCCTGCTGTACGCAGGTCATCCAGTGGCTAAAATTTTCAGCTTGCATCGGGCAGGACCAGCGGCTTGAGTTCGTCGTTTTCCAATACTTTGAGTTGCTGCTCGGCGTCGGCCAGCTTGGCCTGGCAGAACTTGATCAGTTCGGTACCTTGCTTGTAGGACGCCAGCGCGCCCTCCAGTGGCATGTCGCCGCTTTCCATGGCCTGAATGATTTCTTCCAGCTGGGCGAGGGCGCTTTCGAAACTGGCAGCGGTTTTGGCGGCTCTGGCCATTTCGTCATTCCTTGTGCATCAATACGATTTTGCCGCCTATTGTAGGGGCAACGCCCTGTCCTGCCTAGCAAGGGGCGTTGCCTGCGGCTGCCGGTCGCGTGGCTTAAGCCGTGTGTTCGCGCTTGGGGAAGGCCAGCGAGAGCAGGACCGATCCGATGATGACGACAAACACAACGCTGAGCGAAATCGCCGTTGGAATGTGGAATACCTTGACGATCAACATCTTGATGCCGATAAAAGTCAGCACCACGGCGAGGCCGTATTTGAGCAGATGGAAGCGGTCAGCCACATCCGCCAGCAGGAAATACATCGCGCGCAAGCCGAGAATGGCGAAAATATTCGAAGTCAGCACGATGAACGGGTCGGTGGTAACGGCGAAAATAGCCGGAATACTATCGACGGCAAACACCACATCCGACAGTTCTATCATCACCAGCACCAGGAACATCGGTGTGGCGTAGCGCAGGCCATCCTTGACGATAAAGAATTTTTCACCGTGCATCTGGTCGGTCATGCGGATATGGCGGCGCAGGAACTTGAGGATGGGGTTGTCGGCCAGGTCGGCTGCTTCTTCCTTTTCCGGTAGCATCATTTTCAGGCCGGTAAACACCAGGAAGGCGCCGAAGATATACAGCACCCAGGCGAATTCCTTTACCAGTGCCGCGCCCACGCCGACCATGACCGCACGCAGGATGATGGCGCCGAACACGCCATAGACCAGCACGCGGCGCTGATACTCGGGCGGCACCTTGAAGTAGGCGAAAATCATCAGGAACACGAAGATGTTGTCGACTGCCAGCGATTTTTCGATCACATAGCCGGTGAGGAACTCCAGCGTTTTCTCATGGGCGATGGCCGGGCCGAAGGCCGGGTCCAGCTTGAGATCCCAGTACAGCCAGGCCGCGACCGATAGCGCAACCGTGACCCAGACGCAGGACCAGGCCAGCGCCTCCTTGACGCCCACCTTGTGCGCGCCTTTTTTATTGAGTGCGACAATGTCGACCGCCAGCATGATAAGCACGGCGATGAAAAATACGCCGTAGAAAAAGGGCGAGCCGATATCCGGCATGGCCTGTTGCATAGTGAAATTCCTGTGTGAATGCTTTGTGCAGCAAAGGCGTATTTTGGTGTAGTGTGCGCGCTCTGGCTAGTAGCAAAAATGCATAGATTGTAAAGAGATGAAAACTATTCTGATTTCCGGCTGCTCGAGCGGCATCGGTTATGCGGTGGCGCATGGCCTTAAAAGCCGTGGCTGGCGTGTTTTTGCCACCTGCCGTCAGGCCGAAGATGTAGCCCGCCTTGCCGGCGAAGGGCTGGAGGCGCTTCATCTGGATGTGGATGACAGCGCCAGCATCCATGCCTGTGTCGCTGAAGTGCTGTCCCGCACCGGCGGCAAGCTGGATGCACTATTTAATAATGCCGGTTACGGCCAGCCCGGTGCTTGCGAGGATGTGCGCCGCTTTGCCATGCGTGCGCAGTTTGAAACTAATCTGTTTGGCGCGTGGGAGCTGATGAATGCCGTGCTGCCGGCCATGCGCGCTCAAGGACACGGCCGCATTCTCTATAACAGTTCGGTACTGGGCTTTGCCGCGATGAAGTACCGTGGGGCCTACAACGCCAGTAAATATGCGATGGAGGGCTTGTGCGACACGTTGCGGCTGGAGCTCTTGGGTAGCGGCATCCATGTCAGCCTGATCGAGCCAGGGCCGATTGTCAGCCGCTTTCGTCCTAATGCACTGGCAAAATTTCTGCAGAATATCGATATCGAGGCAAGCTGCCACCGCGCGGCTTATGAGGCGCAGTTGGCGCGGCTGCAAAAGCCGGGCCCGGCTGCGCCGTTTACCTTGCCCGAGTCGGCGGTGCTGGATGCCGTGCTTAAGGCGCTAGCGGCGAAGCGGCCCGCAGCCCGTTACCGGGTGACGGTGCCGACCCATCTGTTCTGGTTTTTGAAGCGCATCCTGCCGACGCGGGTACTGGATGCGCTGCTCGGGCGCGCCGCCTGAGCATTTTGCTATGCAGAACGCCCCGTCAGGCTGAGCCTGACGGGGCGTTTTTCTGATAGTTGGCGCTTAGAGCGTATTCACGATCTCGCGAGCTAGCGCGAGACAAGGCGAAAACGGCTGAGAAGGCGGAGTGTACATACGGTACATGAGCATTTCGAAGCCGTTTTTAACGCCGTATCGCTGACGCGCAGCAAATCGTGAACAGGTTCTTAGCTCTGGCTGCTGATTGCGCCGGATGGCAGCTTGTCTTCACCTGCGATACAGGCGGCGGCGGTGAACAGCACATCGGTGGACGAATTCAGCGCGGTCTCGGCCGAGTCTTGCAGCACGCCGATGATAAAGCCGACGGCGACCACCTGCATCGCGATATCGTTGGAGATGCCGAACAGGCTGCAAGCCAGCGGGATCAGTAGCAGCGAGCCGCCGGCCACACCGGATGCACCGCAGGCGCACACGGCAGCAACGACGGAGAGCAGCAGTGCGGTCGCCACATCTACCGCGATACCCAGCGTATTAACGGCGGCCAGCGTCAGCACGGTGATGGTGATGGCCGCGCCGGCCATATTGATGGTGGCGCCCAGCGGGATGGAGACCGCGTAGGTATCTTCATGCAGGCCCAGCTTCTCGCACAGTTCCATGTTCACCGGAATATTGGCAGCCGAACTACGGGTAAAGAAGGCGGTGATGCCGCTTTCCTTCAGGCAGGTGAAAACCAGCGGGAACGGATTTTTGCGTATTTTCCAGAACACGATCAGTGGGTTGAGTACCAGTGCCACCAGCAGCATGCTGCCTATCAGAACCGCCAGCAGTTGGGCATAGCCCCACAGAGCGCCAAAACCGGTGGTGGCCAGCGTGGAGGCAATCAGACCGAAAATGCCCAGCGGGGCAAAGCGGATGATGATGTGCACGATAAAGGTGATGCCGTAGCTGAGGTCATGCACCACCAGCTTGGTGGTGTCCGACGCATGGCGCAGCGCAATCCCCAGTGCGATGGCCCAGGCCAGAATGCCGACAAAGTTGGCGGTCAGCAGCGCATTGACCGGATTGTCGACCACATTCATCAGCAGGGTCTTGAGGACTTCGGTGATGCCGCCCGGTGGCGACAGTTCGCCGCTATGCGAAACCAGCGTCAGCATGGTCGGAAAGGCAAAGCTCATCATCACCGCCACCAGCGCGGCGGAGAAGGTGCCAAGCAGGTACAGCACCAGAATCGGACGGATATGGGTGGGCTGGCCTTTTTTATGGTTGGCAATGGAAGCGGCCACCAGCACAAACACCAGTATCGGTGCCACGGCTTTCAGGGCGCTGATAAACAGCGAACCCAACAGGCCTGCCGATTTGGCGGCTTCCGGTGCCACCAGGGTGAGGACCACGCCAGCGACGAGGCCGAGCAGGATCTGGCTGACGAGCGAGCCATGGGTGATATAGCGGATCAGGCGATGCATGTTTTTCCTTTGTACCCGGCTTGTGCAGCATGGCGGCGCAAGCCTGTTGTTGTCGTTCTCCGGATGGCCGGACTGTGCCGGCCTTGATTCCAGATGGATGGGAAGGCCAGTCTAGCCGCAAAAGTGCATGGCTTGGAAGTGCCTGTATACATTAGATTGTTTTTTGTCGCCTATAAGACAAGTCGTCACGCGACATGGTGTGTCCGCTGTGCCGGCAAGACGGGGCACGCTGCGGTGCGCTATAATCGGCGTCATTTTTTCGCATTTTCACTAGACACCTGACACGACCATGGAACTTGCCAAAAGCTTTGAACCGGGCGACATCGAGCGCCGCTGGTACGACACCTGGAACCAGGCCGGCTACTTCAAGCCGAGCATGGATACCTCCAAGCCTTCTTTCTGCATCCAGCTGCCGCCGCCTAACGTCACCGGCACGCTGCATATGGGCCATGCCTTCAACCAGACCATCATGGATGGCCTGACCCGCTACTACCGCATGAAGGGCGACAACACGCTGTGGGTGCCGGGCACCGATCACGCCGGTATCGCTACCCAGATCGTCGTCGAGCGCCAGCTGGCCGAGCAGGGCGTATCGCGCCATGACCTGGGCCGCGACGCGTTTATCGGCAAGGTGTGGGAGTGGAAGGAAAAGTCCGGCGGCACCATCACCAGCCAGATGCGCCGCGTCGGCTGCTCGGTGGACTGGGACAAGGAATACTTCACCATGGACGACAAGATGTCGACCGCGGTGACCGAAGTCTTCGTGCGCCTGTTCGAACAGGGCCTGATCTACCGCGGCAAGCGTCTGGTGAACTGGGACCCGAAACTGGCTACCGCCGTGTCCGACCTCGAAGTGATTTCCGAGGAAGAAGACGGCAAGATGTGGCATATCCGCTATCCGGTGGTTGGCTCCGACGACGTGGTGGTGGTTGCCACCACCCGTCCGGAAACGCTGCTGGGTGACGTCGCCGTCGCCATCAATCCGAGCGACGAGCGCTACCAGCATCTGTTGGGCAAGCAGCTTGAGCTGCCGCTGACCGGGCGCACCATCCCGGTGATTGCCGACGACTACGTCGATGCCGCCTTCGGTACCGGCTTCGTCAAGATCACCCCTGCGCATGACTTCAACGACTATCAGGTCGGCAAGCGCCACAACACCCAGCTGATCAATGTGATGAGTCTGGAAGCCACCATGCTGGCCAAGGCACAGGTGTTCGGCTTTGACGGTACGGCGCAGGGCGGTTTCGACCTGCCGGCCGCCTACGCAGGCCTGTCCACCAGCGAAGCCCGCAAGGCGATGCTGGCCGATCTGGAAGCCGCTGGTCTCTTGGTGGAAACCAAGCCGCACAAGCTGATGGTGCCGCGCGGCGACCGTACCGGTTCGGTGATCGAGCCTTTGCTGACCGACCAGTGGTTTGTCGCCATGACCAAGGTGGGCGAGGGCGATGCTACCGGCAAGAGCATCACCCAGAAGGCCATCGACGCGGTGGAATCGGGCGAAGTGCGCTTTGTGCCGGAAAACTGGGTCAACACCTACAACCAGTGGATGAACAATATCCAGGACTGGTGTATCAGCCGCCAGCTGTGGTGGGGCCACCAGATCCCGGCCTGGTACGACGAAGACGGCAAGGCCTATGTCGGCCGCACGCTGGAAGAAGTGCAGGCACAGGCGCCGGGCAAGACCCTGCGCCGCGACGAAGACGTGCTCGACACCTGGTTCTCGTCGGCACTGGTGCCATTCTCCAGCCTGGGCTGGCCGAACGAAACGCCGGAACTGAAAGCTTTCGTGCCGTCGCAGGTGCTGGTCACCGGCTACGAGATCATCTTCTTCTGGGTTGCCCGGATGATCATGATGACCACCCACTTCCTGGGCAAGGTTCCGTTCAAGGACGTCTACATCCACGGCATCGTGCGCGACCACGAAGGCAAGAAGATGTCCAAGTCCGAGGGCAACGTGATCGACCCGGTCGACCTGATCGACGGCATCGACCTGCCACGCCTGACCGAAAAGCGCACCACCGGCCTGCGCCGCCCGGAAAAGGCCCCGCAGATCGCCAAGGCCACCGAAAAGCTGTTCCCCGAAGGCATCCCGGCCTACGGCACCGACGCGCTGCGCTTCACCATGGCCAGCTACGCGAGTCTGGGTCGCTCGGTCAACTTCGACTTCAAGCGCGCCGAAGGCTACCGCAACTTCTGCAACAAGCTGTGGAACGCCACCCGCTACGTGATGATGAACGTCGAGGGCAAGGACTGCGGCCAGGACGAAACCCTGCCGCTGGAATACAGCTTCGTCGACCAGTGGATCATCGGCCGTTTGCAGCAGGCCGAAGCCGATGTCACTCAGGCGCTGGAAACCTACCGCTTCGACCTCGCCGCGCAGGTGATCTACGAGTTCGTGTGGAACGAGTACTGCGACTGGTATCTGGAACTGAGCAAGGTCCAGCTGCAAAACGGCAACGAAGCGCAGCAACGCGCCACCCGCCGCACCCTGGTGCGCGTGCTGGAAGTCGCGCTGCGTCTGACCCACCCGATCATGCCGTTCATCACTGAAGAGCTGTGGCAGACCGTTGCCCCGCTGGCCAACGCCAAGAACAGCGAATCTATCGTGATCGCTGCCTGGCCGGTGGCTGTGCCTGAAAAAATCAATGCCGCATCCAATGCGCGCATGGACGCTTTCAAGGACATGGTCAACGCGGTGCGCAACCTGCGCGGCGAAATGAACCTCGGCCCGGCGGTGAAAGCGCCGCTGTTTGTCGAAGGTGCCGACGACTGCGCCGACTTCCTGCCTTATATCAAGCTGTTGTGCCGCATTTCGGAAGCGTCGATTGTCACCGCATTGCCGGCCGATAGCGATGCACCGGTCGCCATTTCGGGCAATGCACGCATGATGCTGAAGGTGGAAATCGACAAGGCCGCCGAAAGCGCGCGTATCAACAAGGAAATCGGCAAAACCGAAGCCGAACTGGCACGCCTGAACGGCAAGCTGGAGAAGCCGGGCTATATCGACAAGGCGCCGGCGCATCTGGTCGAGCGTGATAAGGCTCAGTTGGCCGAATTTAGCGATAAGCTGGACAAGCTGAAGGCGCAGCTGGTGAAGCTGGCTTAATAGCCGATCATTGCATTTGAGCAAGCCCCCGCTGTTAAGTCATGGCGGGGGCTTTTCTATTTCTTGGGGAAAGGTGGTGGGGCGTGCCGGATAAAGAAATTTTGGATGAGTTTAAATTACCTTGCTGGTTGATCTGGGCCCGTAGCGTGCTGTCTTATTGGTCCGAGCGTCGTCGAGCGACTTGCTCTTCAGTATTGGCCCTGTTTCTGGGCTATGCGTTGGCCTCATGGCTGATAGACGATAGGTGGTTGTCTGGGGCGGCGTCCATCGTTGGCTCGCTTGGATTGGTGCTAATGCTTAAGCATTATTTGCTTGCATCGATTGAGTCGGAAAAAATATTGATGGAGGATGAGTCGGAAGTTGCGCAATGCGGTGATCCCGATAAATGGGTGCGAGATCCAGCCGTTTTTGCGATGGCTGTAGACAAGAAAGCGGACGAGATGGTGGGCGTTTTGCTTACGCTTTTGGGTACGCTTATTTCTGGGTTCGGCTTCTTGATACCACTTGCTGATTTTTCGTTAATGTCGGTTTGGTTATCGAGGCCCTGAGTATGTGGCGTAGTTGGTAAGTGGTAAATCTTTTGTGTCCGCTTCGCGGGCATTTTTGAATGCCGCTTCCGCGCGGCGGACTGGGCCATTTCTTTTGTTTCGCCAAAAGAAATGGCCGAAAGAAAAGGCGACCCGAAGCCGCTTCGAAACCCCGCGCCAAAGCCGCCCGCCAAGGCGCCGCCCAACTCGCGATTCGCTAGCGTCGAATCGCTCAGACAAAGGGCGGCTTAAAACCTTGGCGGCCGTCTTTGACGCGGCTCGCGCCTACGGGGAGGGTTGCTTCCCATTTTTGTTATTGATTCGTAGCGTTGGGTCGTATGGTAGGGTGGGTTAGCCGCTGGCAAGCGGCGTAACCTACCGCAAATCAGCGGTGAAATGGTGTGCGTGGGGTGGGCTGGTGGGGATGCTTGGAATGCAAGGGGCTTGTTGAGACAAGCCCCTTATTCATGGCTATGTCCCCATTACGAATTGGTCTTTACGGTATGCGATGCATGCTATTTATACGGCAGCGACCCATCCCCGTTAGGCTCGCACCGGTGCAAAAGACGCTGGCGAGGTTTTAAGCTGGCCCTTGTTTGAGCGATTCGACGGTAGCGAATCGCGAGTTGGCCAGCGCCTCGCCAGCGACTTTTGCACCGGGGTTTCGCGAGACTTCGGGGGCGCCGGGGATGCAAGGGGCCGGGCGCGTCCGGCCCCTGCCCGCATGCCGCGCGGAAGCGGCAATCAAAAACGTCCGCGCAGCGGACACAAATTGCACCTGCGCTGCACCTCTCGTCCAGATTGAAAATATCACCGCGCTGTTTAAGCCTCTCTATTAATTAGGTTTACCTAATACACGAACGTCGTTGCTTTACATTCACATGTATGAAATGTAAATATGTCGCGCAGGGCATGGCAAAGTGCCGGCATCAGGCATGGCCATGCTGCTGCTTCGTGAAAAACAAGGGGAAATCATCAATGTTGTCAATCAAGTATGTACACGGCGGCGTGGTTTGCGCCGTGATCTGGTCTGCATCGCAAGGCGTGATGGCCGCATCTGCACCTCTGGCGGCAGGGGCGGTGGCGGCTCCGGACCAGTATGGCGCGCAGGTGGCCGAGCAGATCCTGAAAGCCGGTGGCAATGCGGTGGACGCGGCGGTGGCGACCGCATTTGCGCTGGCGGTGACCTATCCGGAAGCCGGCAATATCGGCGGCGGCGGTTTCATGACCATCTACCACAACGGTAAACCTTATTTCCTCGACTATCGCGAGGTGGCGCCCAAGGCGGCGACCCGCAATATGTATCTGGATGCCAAGGGGGAGGTGATCGAGAACCTGAGTCTGGTCGGCGCCCGCGCTGCCGGCGTGCCCGGCACGGTGATGGGGCTGTGGGATGCGCACCAGCGCTTTGGCAAACTGAAGTGGGCTGAGCTGGTCAAGCCGGCGATCCACTTTGCCGAGCAGGGCTTTGTGGTGGCACCGGGGCAGTTCCAGTACCGCGAGGATGCGGTGAAGTTCTTCGGCGACAAGACCAACTTCGCCAGCTATTTTGGCGCGATGAAAGCCGGCGAGACCTTCCGTCAGCCGGAACTGGCCGAAACGCTGCGCCGTATCTCGAAATACGGTGCCAAAGATTTCTATCAGGGCAAGACGGCCGGCTTGCTGGTCGCGCAGATGAAGGCGGACAACGGCCTGATTTCTGCAGCCGACCTGCGCGACTACCGCGCCAAGTGGCGCGAGCCGATCAAGATCAGCTGGCGCGGCAATATGGTCTATACCGCACCGCCGCCCAGCTCCGGCGGCATCGCCCTCAGGCAGTTGCTGACCATCAAGGAAAACCGTGCCGCCGACTTCAAGGGTGTGGCGCACAATTCGGCACAATACATCCACCTGTTGTCCGAGATTGAAAAGCGCGTGTTTGCCGACCGCGCCGATTATCTGGGCGACCCGGATTTTTCCAAGGTGCCGGTGAAGCAGCTCACCGACAAGGCCTATCTGGCCCGTCGTGCCGCGGAAGTCAATCCCAGGGCCATTTCGCCGACTGAGAAGGTGAAGCCGGGCCTGGAGCCGCGTCAGACCACGCATTTCTCCATCATCGACAAATGGGGCAATGCGGTCGGCAACACCTATACGCTGAACTGGGATTTCGGTAGCGGTGTGGTGGTGAAGGGCGCGGGCTTTTTGCTGAACGACGAGATGGATGACTTCAGTGCCAAGCCGGGCGTGGCTAACGCCTTTGGCGTGGTGGGCAAGAACGCCAACGCGATCGAGCCGGGCAAGCGCATGCTGTCGTCGATGAGCCCGACTATCGTGACGCGCGACGGCAAGGTGGCGATGGTGCTGGGTACGCCGGGCGGCTCGCGCATCTTCACCTCCATCTTCCAAGTCCTGAACAATGTGTACGACTACAACATGCCGCTGCAGCAGGCCGTGGCGGCGCAGCGCGTACACCATCAGTTGCTGCCCAAGGACACGATCTTCTTTGATGCTTACGCACCGCTCGCGGGCAAGCAAGCCGAAGAGCTGAAGGCCATGGGTTACACGCTGGAGGATCAGGGCTGGAATATGGGCGATATCCAGGCGATCCGTATTAACGGCAACATGCCTGAAACCGCATCCGATCCGCGTGGCCGCGGTGTGGGCCGTATCGTGAAGTAATTGCCGGCATGATTCCGGGTGTGCTGCGGCATGTCCGGGATGGCTTGCGCTTTATTGCGCGCCCTGCAGCAGAAATGAACAAGGCCCGCCTGCCATCACGGCAGGCGGGCCTTGCTGATGTGGCTGTTACTTGACGCCGTGACCGATGGCGCCGCCGATGGCTGCGCCGCCTACGGTGCCCAGCGTGCCGCCATTCGTCAGCACCGAGCCTGCGACACCGCCGATGGCGGCGCCAACGGCGGTATTTTTTTGCTGCTGGCTCATGCCGGCGCAGCCGGCCATGCTTGCGGCGAGGGTGAGGATCAGTAGCGAGCGGGTGAGCGTGGTTTTCATGATTGGTACTCCTGGGTGGCGGGTAGGATGGATAAGCCTGTGCCCGGCGGCATCCATCCTGTTGCCCGGTTTGTATCGTCCTGGTGGATGAAGCCTGCCGTCTGTTATGGATGCAAGTGCCGTATACGGTCAGGCATCAGGCGAAAGGCTGGGCATGGACGATAAAAATGAAAGAGAGCGACATCCTTCGCTATGTTCGCATCCTGTCGTTGTGCGTTCAAGCATAAAAGCCTGAACGACAGAGGCGTGCTTGCCAGAGCACGGCCGGTGTCGCATGGCCGTTTGTTTTGTTGTAGCCCGTGCCTGCCTTTTTACACCCTCCGAGCTTGTCTGTGTGTGCGGGTATCGTGCTCACGCGCTGCGCCAGCGCCGGATTAGGCTATATGGGTATTTTCTTGTCTTTCTTTGGCCGGATTTGTAAAATCGGCAGTCCGAATGTTTTTGTTTTTTGTCCGTCTGTATGTCGCAATGCCAATCCTGCGGCGCTTGCTGCGCCAGTTTTCGCGTGTCTTTTTATTGGGCCGAAGCCAGTGATGGTGGCGGCACTGTCCCGGCCGAACTCACCGAAGAACTTGATCCATGGCGCCGTTGCATGCGCGGCACCTGGTCGGATCTTCCCTTATGTGCGGCTTTGCAAGGCGAGGTCGGCACCCAAGTGTCGTGTGCCATTTATCCGGAGAGGCCGTCGACTTGCCATGATGTGCGCGAAGGTGATGCGCAGTGCCTGCGTGCCCGTGAACGCTGGGGCTTAAGCGTCCCGCAGCTTATGCCCGCATAGCAAGGACGGTTTTGCTGCGCTCAGTTGGCACCACCGAGGGTGCCTGTGTGCGATAGGGGCAGGCGCGTCTTTATTTGCAGCGGTTCAGGCTGGCATCGGTACCCAGGTATTGCGCCAGCGCATTTTGCATGGCGCTGCTGGTGTTGCCGAAGGTTTTGACGCTGCAATCGCTTTGGAATACGTAGCCTGCCAGACTCCGGGTCTTGGGGCTGTAAAAGATCGCAGCGTTATTGTCAAAGCAGTTGTGCTGCTCGCACATGCTGTAGAGGTAATAGGTCTGGCCGTTCAGGGTGAGTTTTTCGCCTGGTGATTGTGGCCCCGAGGCCAGCGCGGCGTAGTTGCCCGGCTGGATTTTCTCGATTTCTTTCTTGATGCTGATAGCGAGGCCGCGTTCCTGTTTGATGACATCGAACAGATAGGCCTGATAGCGGTCAGCGGCATGCGCGAACGTGGCAAGGCCGGCCAGCAGCAGACCCGAGATGAGCGGATGCTTCATGCTGCATTCCTTGTGGGGAGTCTGTGGCGCCGCTGGCGGCGCCACAGGGTTTTAGAAGCTGGCAACGTCCTTTTCCATCTCGCTTAGCAAGGAGGTCGGCCCGGCAATGCGGGAGTCCGGCAGGCAGGCGACTTTCGGATTCTTGTCCGGATAATCGAGCAGATGCAGGAAGTGGCGGATGCAGTTAAGGCGTGCCCGCTTCTTGTCGTCGGATTTGATGACGGTCCAGGGCGCATCGGCGGTGTCGGTATGGAAGAACATGGCCTTTTTGGCTGCGGTGTAATCGTCCCATTTATCCAGCGACTGGATGTCGATAGGCGACAGTTTCCAGTGCTTGAGCGGGTCGTCGCGGCGCGAGACAAAGCGGCGCAACTGTTCTTCGCGGCTGACCGAGAACCAGAACTTGAATAGGCGGATGCCGCTATTGACCAGCATGCGTTCGATTTGCGGAGTCTGGCGCATGAATTCCAGGTATTCGGTCGGGCTGCAAAAGCCCATCACCCGCTCGACGCCGGCGCGGTTATACCAGGAGCGGTCAAAAAACACGATCTCGCCTGCTGTTGGCAGGTTTTGCACGTAGCGCTGGAAATACCATTGCCCGCGCTCGACTTCGGTTGGCTTTTCCAGCGCCACCACCCGCGCGCCGCGTGGATTCAGGTGTTCCATATAGCGCTTGATGGTGCCGCCTTTACCGGCTGCATCGCGCCCTTCAAACAGGACGACGATTTTCTGCCCGCTTTCGCGTACCCAGTTCTGCACCTTCAACAGCTCGATTTGCAGTTCGGCCTTTTGCCGTTCGTATTCGGCGCGGCGCATGCGCGTGCGGTAGGGGTAGTCTGCCGGTAGCGGCGCTTCGGTGCTGTCCTCGCTGCTGCCCGGTGGTGCCTTGGCCACCAGCGTGGCAACGGGTGCATGGCTGATGGCTTCGATATCCCTGATCGACTGCTCATGCGCTTTTTGCGTGGCGCTCGCGGTCGGCGTGCGCGGTTTGCGCGGGGCGCGGGCCGGTTTGGCTGGCGGTGTGGCTGCTGCCATGTCCTCGGCTGGCACGTCGGTGATGGGGAGATTTGTTTCCTGGGTCATGAGTGGACCTCTTCCTTTGATGATCTTGTTCGCCTTCCATGATGCTAGCATGGTTTTTTGTGTGATGGCGCGACAAAACGGGGCGCAAATTGCAGTACTCGGAAAGAATCGTCTGATCGGTTACAATTCCCCGATTCGACGTTTGCAACAGACATTCAAAATGAGCACGGAACACAGCGCACCAGTTGTCAGTAACTTCATTCGTTCCACTATCGACGCAGATCTGGCGTCGGGCAAGCACGCGTCCATCGTGACCCGCTTTCCGCCCGAGCCCAACGGCTATCTGCATGTCGGTCACGCCAAGTCCATCTGCCTGAACTTCGGTCTGGCCGAAGACTATGCCGGCAAGTGCCATCTGCGCATGGACGATACCAACCCCGAGAAAGAGTCGGACGAGTATGTGCAGGCGATCAAGGAAGGCGTCGAGTGGCTGGGCTTCAAGTGGGACGGCCATGTGCGCTTTGCTTCCGACTATTTCGATGCGCTGTACGATTACGCGCTGGAGCTGATCGCTTCGGGCAAGGCTTTTGTTGATGATTTGTCGGCCGAAGAAATGCGCGCCTATCGCGGCAGCCTGACCGAGTCTGGTCGCGAAAGCCCGTACCGTACCCGTTCGGTCGAGGAAAACCTTGACCTGTTCACCCGCATGAAGGCTGGCGAATTCGCCGATGGCAGCAAGACGCTGCGCCTGAAGATCGATATGAGCTCGGGCAACGTCAATCTGCGTGACCCGGTGATCTACCGCATCCGCCGTGCCCATCACCACCGCACCGGTGACAAGTGGTGCATCTACCCGATGTATGACTACACCCATTGCATCTCCGACGCGCTGGAAGGCATCACCCACAGCCTGTGCACGCTGGAATTCGAAGACCACCGTCCGTTATACGACTGGGTGCTGGACAATATCTCCATCGCTTGCCATCCGCGCCAGTATGAATTCTCGCGTCTGGAGCTGATGTATGCGCTGACCTCCAAGCGCAAGCTCAACCAGTTGGTGGTCGATGGTGTGGTGTCCGGCTGGGACGACCCGCGCATGCCGACCATCGCCGGCATGCGCCGCCGCGGCATGAGCCCGGAGGGCATCCGTCTGTTTGCGCAGCGCATCGGCGTGTCGCGCAGCGAAAACGTGGTCGATATGAGCATCCTCGAAGGCGCGGTGCGCGATACGCTGGAAGGCGAATCGCCACGCGTGATGGCGGTGGTGAATCCGCTCAAGGTCACGCTGACCAACTTCGACGCCGCGCTTGCCGGCAGCCGCAGCGCACCTTTCCATCCCAAGCACCCCGAGCTTGGCGAGCGTGATGTGCCGCTGTCGCGCGAAATCTGGATCGAGCGTGACGATTTTGCCGCCGTGCCGCCGCCAAAATGGCAGCGCCTGATCGAGGGCGGCGAAGTCCGCCTGCGCTACAGCTATGTGGTCAAGTGTGACGAAGTCGTGACCGATGCGTCCGGCGAGATCATCGAACTGCGCTGCAGCATCGATTACGATACGCTGGGTAAAAATCCGGAGGGGCGCAAGGTCAAGGGCGTAATCCACTGGGTATCGGCCGAACATGCGCTGGAAGCCGAAGTGCGCTGGTATGAGCGCCTGTTTACCGAAGCACGCCCCGATGCGGTGCGTGGCGAAGATGGCGAATATGTCGATTTCCGTCACTTCCTGAGTGAAAACTCGCTGAAGACGATTACCGCCTATGTCGAGCCGGCCGTGAAAGACGCCGCGCCTGAAGCGCGTTACCATTTCGAGCGCGTGGGCTACTTTGTGACCGACCGCATCGACCATGTGGCAGGCTCCAAGCCGGTGTTCAACCGCACCGTGGGCCTGAAAGACACCTGGGCCAAATAAGTTGTAGCGCTGGCCGTTGCTATCCGTAGCGGCTGCAACAGACGGCAGGGCGATATGCTCCTGCCGGTTTTCTTGAAGTAAAAAAGACAGGTTTTAACATCATGCTGAGCCTCTATAACACCCTGACCCGACAGAAAGAAGTCTTCCAACCGATCGAACCTGGCAAGGTACGCATGTATGTGTGCGGGATGACGGTGTACGACCTCTGTCACATCGGGCATGCGCGGATGTTGGCGGCGTTTGATGTGATCTACCGCTGGATGCAGGCCTCCGGCTACGACGTAACCTATGTGCGCAATATCACCGATATCGACGACAAGATCATCAAGCGGGCGGCCGAGCGCGGCATCCTGCCGCAGGAACTGGTCGAGGGTACGATTGCCGACATGCATCAGGATGCGGCGGCGCTGGGCTTGCTGCCGCCGACGTTCGAGCCGCGTGCCACTCAGCACGTTGCGGGCATGATCGCGATGATCGAGCAGCTGATCGCCAACGGTAAGGCCTATCCCGCCGCCAATGGTGACGTTTACTATGCCGTGCGCGAGTTTGAAGGTTACGGCAAGCTGTCCGGCAAGAAGCTGGATGATATGCGTGCCGGCGAGCGTATCGAGGTTGACCCCTTCAAGCGCGATCCGATGGACTTTGTGTTGTGGAAAGCGGCCAAGCCGGGCGAGCCATCCTGGACCAGTCCGTGGGGCGAGGGGCGTCCGGGCTGGCATATCGAATGCTCGGTGATGAGCTGCTTCCATCTGGGCGAGCATTTCGATATCCACGGTGGTGGCGAAGACCTGCAATTCCCGCACCACGAAAACGAAATTGCCCAGTCCGAGGGCGCGCATGGCCACCAGTACGTCAACTACTGGCTGCATAACGGCTTTATCAACGTCGACGGCACCAAGATGTCCAAGAGTCTGGGCAACTTCTTCACCATCCGTGATGTGCTGCAGCATTTCGATGGCGAAGTCGTGCGCTTCTTTATCGTGCGCAGCCACTATCGCAGCCCGGTCAACTTTACTGATGGCATCCTGCATGATGCGCGCCAGGGGCTTACCCGTCTGTATACCGCCTTGCGAGATCTGGATCTGCCGGCGTCCGTCGGCATCGACTGGAGCCAGCCGTATGCGGCACGCTTCAAGACGGCGATGGATGACGATTTCAATACCTCGGAAGCTGTTGCCGTATTGTTCGAACTGGCTGGTGAAGTCAACAAGAACAAGGATGTCGTGCTGGCGCGCCTGATGAAGGATCTGGCCGGTTTGCTGGGCCTGCTGCAACGCGAGCCCGAGGCCTTCCTGCAAGGGGGTGTCGGCGAGGAGGCTATTTCGGCCGAGGCTATCGATGCCTTGATCGTGGCGCGTCGCGAGGCGCGCGCAGCCAGAAACTGGGCCGAATCCGACCGCATTCGTGACGAGCTGACCGCCAAGGGCATCGTGCTGGAAGACAGCGCCGGCACCACCACCTGGCGTCGTGCCTGACTTGTTTTGCCCTGCTGTGGCGGCTTGCCGTCGCAGCAGGCTTGTCAAGCTTTGTTAAAGCGCGGATAATCCCCGCTTTCTCCAAGCAGTGCAGGCAAAACCCCTGTACCCGCAACCCAAGGAAATATGATGAAACCAGAAATCCACCCGAATTACAAAGACCTGTCGGTAACTTGCTCTTGCGGCAACCAGTTCACCACCAAGTCCACCATGGCTAAAGACGCATTCACGATCGAAGTTTGCTCGCAGTGCCACCCGTTCTACACTGGCAAGCAGAAGATTGTTGACACCGCAGGCCGTGTTGACCGCTTCAACCAGCGTTTCAGCAACTTCTACAAGCGTTAATCGCTGGCAGAATGTATGCAGTCAAAGGCAGCCTAGGCTGCCTTTTTCATTTTCTGTTACCCTGATTTTTTCCCTGCCTCCTATGGCCAGGCTCGCAAATGCTGACCTACACCCCGAATCATGACAATACGGCCCCGGTGCCGACCGAACGGCCATGGCTGTTGCTGTTGCTGACCTTTATCTGGCTGTGGCCGGGCATACTCGGACACGACCCGTGGCGGCCGGATGAGCCGTGGGTGACGGCGGTGGTGCAGCAGATGCTCTCCAGCGGCAATTATCTGGTGCCGGCGCTGGACGGCAAGGCTTTTTTGCGCGACGCCCCGCTGTATTACTGGCTGGGCGCGGTGTTTGCCAAGCTGTTTTCGCCATGGCTATTGCCGCTGCATGACGCCATCCGGCTGGCGACGCCGTTTTGCATGGCGGTTGGCCTTGCTTTTGCCGGTGGAGCCGGGCGCGAGCTGATCGGCCGCCGCCATGGCCGCAGTGTGGTGCTGATCCTGATCGGCTGCTTTGGCCTGATCGTGACCGGGCACGAGATGAACCCGGTCGTCGCCGGCTTTACCGGCTTTGCCGCTGCCTTTTACGCCTTGACGCTGGCGCTGCGTGCTCCTGCATTGGGGGGGGCTTTGCTGGGTCTGGCCAGCGTCTGGCTGCTGCTGTCGACCAGCGCATTCGAAGTGGCGCTGGTGTGGCTTTTGGCGCTAAGCCTGCCTGTATTTGCCGCATGGCGCAGCAGGCGTCACGCCATTACGCTGTTGATGGCATTGCTGATTGCCGTACCCTTGTGCTCGCTGTGGTTGATCGGCTTTAAAAGTAGCCATCCTCTGGCCTTCCAGTTGTGGCTGGATGCGTTTGCGCTGGGCCCGTTCAACGGCTTTGCCCGACTCGCCTTTTTCCATGAGCCCGGTTACTACTCCAAGACCGTGTTGTGGTATGCCTTCCCGGCCTGGCCCTTGGCCATGTGGACGCTGTATCGCAGTTACCGCATCCAGCGTTTTAAGCGGCCGATGATACAGCTGCCGCTGCTTGCCTTTGCGGTGAGCATGCTGGTGCTGACCCTGTCCAGCCGCCAGTCCAGCGAGTCGGCCTTGCCCTTGCTGTTGCCGCTGGCTGTCTTGGCTGCGGCCGAGCTGGATACCCTGCGCCGCGGGGCGGCAGCTTTTCTTAACTGGTTTGGCCTGATGACTTTTGGCCTGTTCGGCCTTTTGGTGTGGATGGGCTGGCTGGCGATGAACTTCGGCTGGCCCGAGCGTCTGGCCGGTCGTGCGCACTATTTCAGTCCTTACTATGTGCCGCATATCTCGTTCATCGCGGCCGGTTTTGCCTTGCTGGCGACCCTGGGCTGGTTATGGGCGGTGACGCGACGCCATTTACGCGGACGCCAGGCCGTCACCAACTGGGCCGCCGGCATTACCTTGTTCTGGGGCTTGGGCATGACCTTGTGGCTGCCCTGGCTGGATGCCGCCAAGAGTTACCGGCCGGTGGTCGATAAAATGATGGCGGTGCTGCCGGATGATGTGCAGTGCGTAGCCACTGACAGCCGTAACAGCATGGCACGCCTGAGCTGGCGGTATTATGCCGGCCTCGAGCTCAAGCCTTATATCGCGGGTGAAACCCCGCCTTGTGACTGGCAGCTGGTGGTACGTACCCGCGATGAAGGCTTGGCCGAGCCGGGCTGGCAGGTGTTCTGGAGCGGTTCACGGCCACGTGACAAGGATGAGCAATACGGTCTGCTCAGGCGTCAGCCCTGAGCGTTTCAGTCAGATTTTTCTATGAAGGGCGGCACGCTGTGCCGCCATTTTTTTGTCTGGAAAGAGGCCATTTTGCGTGTGCAGGTCGCTGAAGTGGTCAGCAGCAGAGCCTGTTTGCGTTCTATATTTTTGTTTTTGATTTTAATGAGGCTGCAAATTTAAACTTTTTAATTTACAATCTGCGACAAGATTGCCATTGGCATTTTTGCGGGCGATTTTAATAACAAAAAGGAGAAGGTCGTGAAGTATCTGAAATTGACCGCCGTATTGCTGCTCAGTGGCTGCCTGGGCGGTGGCGGCGGTAATGGCACTGAAGGCGGCAAGCCGGACGCAGATGGTGTTGCACCCGTCCCGGTACCGGGGCTGGATGCGGCGGTAGACGCCTATTACCCCTATCAGCCGGTTGCGGAGGCCGTTGCCAGCGGCGA
Source organism: Aquitalea sp. S1-19 (assembly GCF_024343515.1). NCBI lineage: Bacteria > Pseudomonadati > Pseudomonadota > Betaproteobacteria > Neisseriales > Chromobacteriaceae > Aquitalea > Aquitalea sp. S1-19. Next base: position 27,371 of record NZ_RJTZ01000023.1, read on the forward strand.
CCCGGGCGACTTGCCGCTGGATGCGCACCAAGCCTTGCTGGCAGGGGCGCGTTTTCTGGTGGAAAACGCCAGGCAAAACCAGTTGCGCCTGCTTGAACCGATGCTGCAAGGCGATGTGTACCAGGGCTATGACTTTGGCGGTAATAGCCGTCAAATCTGGCCTGCCAGCGATAATGCGGCACCCTTGGTGATTGCCGAAAATGGGGCGGTGCTGGCTGCGATGGCCGAGGTTGGCAGCGGGCGCGCCATCGCCTGGGGCGGCGATGTATTGTGGAATATGGCGGATGCCGGCCGGGCGCAGCAGGGATATTTTTCCTTCTTCAAGCGCAGCATGAACTGGCTGCTGACAGGGCGTGCAGGCGACGAGCGCTTGCCGGCTAAAGTGCGCTATGCCACGCATGCTTATTCTTCCGCCAATATGGCGGGCTTTCTTAAGCGTGCAGATAGTATTGCCGAGCCTGTTGCCTGTGCCGTGGCGCAGGAAAACAGCTGCTGGCAGGACATCGATCTGTTTGTTTTCGGGCAGGGCAGTACGAACACCGAAGCGGCTGCCGCACAGGTGAAAAAATATCTGGCAGCCGGCAAGTCGGTGCTGTATTTGCAGTCCAACTGGAATTACGGCGCGCAGCAGATCCCGGCCGCCATGGGGCTGACGCTGAGCCCTGACTATGGCGGGCAGTACTGGGCAGGCGGTGCAGTCGCCGCGACGCGGACGATGGCCCAGTCTTTGCAAAAAGTTGATAGCAGGGGGGCGTTCTCTTCGCGCATTGCGCTGATCGATGCACTGGCGAATGATGCCTTGCCTGCCGGGGATCTGAGTGCCCATATCGCGACACTGGATCGTATCGCGCAGGAAAAGAATGCTTACCAAAGCGCCGGCACACCCTTATTCGAGACGGCGTCGACCGACTTTCTGCGTTATGTGGTGCTGTGGGCCGATGTCTGGCGTCGTGAAATCGATTATGGCCCGCTCAACCGCAACAGCCAGCCCTCGAGTTTCTTGCGGGCACTGGCATCGGACTCCTGGTCTTTTGCCGTGCGTGCCAATACCAGTACACCTAAAACCTATGGTGACTGGATGCCGCAGGCAGTAGAAAACATCAGCCCGTCGCAAATCGATGAAGAGGTCGAGGTGACAATCGCACAAGCGGGGGGCAAAACAGCGATAGGTCGTGGCGCCTTGCCGGGCAAGGCCGTTCAGATCGAGGTGCTGGACGATGGGGGGGCCGGTTATCTGGGCGTGCGTATCGGCTTTATCCGTGCGCGCGGAAATCCGTTGTCCGACAACTACGACCGCGCACGTTATCCGGATGGTCATCTGGTCAAGCTCAAGTCCGGTCAGGTCAATACCGTCGTCTTTCCCTGGGGCGGTCCGCTGTTCCTTGACTACAACGGCGCGACGGCCGGCAAGAGCGTGAAGCTGCGCATCAAGGGGGCCACCCGTTACGCCCATTTTGACTTTACCCAGCCTATCAGCGAGAGCGAGCAGGCCGATGCCGTGGCCGCGCTACAGCGTGGCGATTTTGGCTGGCAGACGGCCAAGTTTGAAGGCGGCGAAGTCCAGCAGACCATCGCCAAGGCCAAGGGGGTGATCGGCAATAAGGATCCGAAAACCTATGTGCTGGATGAGCTCAAAGGACGGATCTTTGACAGCAATCATATTGCCAATGGTTACAGCAATATGGCGATGTCGCCCAGAATCGCCGAACTGTGCACCCAATTCGGCTGGGAGTGTAGCGGCAGCAAACAGCGCGCACCTTCGGTCCAGCATTTTGTCGGCTGGCTGGCGCAATGCGGTTTCCTGTGTTCGGGTAATCCGTCCGATGGCGCGGCGGGTCTGGCGCCGGGCTGGGGCTGGTGGCATGAACTGGGGCATAACACGGTACCGCGCTCGCAAAAGCTGGTGTTCGAAGGCAAGGGCTGCGTTGTCGAGTGCGACAACAATATCCTGGCCAACGCCAGTGCCCTAAGGCAGTTCGCGCTGACCGGCATTGATGTCAATGGTGACCGTATCGACCATAAGGCGCTGTATGGCGCGGCCAAGCGTTCGCTCGACAAGGGTTTGACGGGGGCGGCTTTGCAGCAGGATATGTATAACTGGTTCTGGATCGGTGGCGGGCAGAACCACAACGCCATGCGCGCCGTGCATTTTCAGCTGGCTTTCCTCTATGCCCAGGCGCGCCATGGCGAAGTACAGCCCGGTTTGCTGACCAGTCTCGAGTATTTCACCCTGCTGTCCAAGGGCGATCGTCTGGTAGGGAGTGCTTGGGACCCGCTTAACAAAAACAAATATGGAATGGGGCGCTACGCGAGCAACACTATCAGCAACCATGAGCTGGTGTATGTGCTGTCGTCCAAGATCATCGGGCGCGACCTGAGGCAGTTGTTCGAGATGTACGGCATTCCGCTATCGGCAATGGCGCTGGACTCGGTGGCCGATTTGAATCTGCCGCTGCAGGGCAAGGTGTTTTACGCGCTGGCACCGGGCAAGGGCAACCAGTTGTCCACTGGGCGCTGGCTGAATCTGGCCTCGGGCATGGATGTCTATCCGTTCTGATCCGTAATGTTTGTTGGTGTCAAGGGCGGCGTCAGCCGCCCTTGGGGAGTGGTCACAGAAGGTGGCCACTCCCACTTTCCATTCACCGCTGCAACTCGGGCAAGTCGCGGTAGAGCGCCAGCGCGTCAGGATTGGCCAAGGCTGACACATTGTTGACCGGTTCGCCGTGGATGATGTTGCGTACCGCCAGCTCGACGATTTTGCCGGACTGGGTGCGCGGAATATCGGCCACCGCAATAATGCGCGCCGGCACATGGCGCGGGCTGGCGCCATCGCGGATCTGGCGGCGTATACGTTCGACAAGTGGGCTGTCCAGCGTTGCCGCCGCTTGCAGGCGTACGAACAGCACCACCCGTTCGTCGCCTTGCCAGCGCTGGCCGACGGCCAGGCTCTCGAGCACCTCGGGAATGGCTTCGACCTGGCGGTAGATTTCGGCGGTGCCGATACGTACGCCGCCCGGGTTCAGCACCGCATCCGAACGGCCATAGATGATCAGGCCATCGTGGGCGGTGATCTCTGCATAGTCGCCATGGGCCCACAAGCCGGCAAAGCGGCCGAAATAGGCCTGATGGTAGCGCTTGCCTTGCGGGTCGTTCCAGAAGCCGACCGGCATGGAGGGGAAGGGCTGGCGGCATACCAGCTCACCCTTTTGCCCGCGTAGTGACTTGCCTGCTTCATCCAGAACATCGACCGCCATGCCAAGGCCGCGGCATTGCAGCTCGCCTGCCCATACCGGCAGGCAGGCATTGCCCAGCGCAAAGCAGGACACGATATCGGTGCCACCCGAGATCGAGGCCAGATTGATGTCGCGCTTGATATGGGCGTAAACCCAGTCAAAGCTCTCGGCTACCAGCGGCGAGCCGGTGGAAAAGACTGCGCGCAAGGCATCCAGACGCCAGTGTCCGGCCGGCTTGAGCTCCAGCTTGCGCAGGCCGTCGATATATTTGGCCGAGGTGCCGAAATGGCTGCAATGGTATTGCTCGGCATAGTCCCACAATACGCGGCCTTCGCCGGCAAAGGGCGAGCCGTCGTAAGTGAGCAAGGTGGCCCCGCTGGCAAGGCCCGATGCCAGCCAGTTCCACATCATCCAGCCGCAGGTCGTGAAATAGAACAGGGTGTCTCCGGCATGAATGTCGGCGTGCAGCTGGTGTTCTTTCAGGTGCTGCAGCAAGGTGCCGCCATGGCCATGCACGATGCACTTGGGTTTGCCGGTAGTGCCGCTGGAGTAAAGGATAAAGAGCGGATGGTTGAACTGCACGCGGGTATATTCGATGCTGCGCGCCGGATGCGCGGCAATAAAAGCCTGCAGCGTTTCGGCCTTGGCGACACCGGCGGCAAAAGCCTCGCCTTCACCCAGATAAGGCAGCACCACGACACGGCTGACGCTGGGCAGGGCGGCACTGATGGCGGCAACGCGTGGTGCAAGATCGATCGCCTTGCCGTTGTACCAGCAGCCATCGGGGCAAAACAGCAGCTTGGGCTCGGTCTGGCCGAAACGGTCCAGACAGCCATCCAGCCCGAAATCGGTCGAACAACTGGTCCAGATCGCGCCCAGACTGGCGCAAGCCAGCATGGCAGCGAGGGTTTCGGGTTGGTTGGTCACAAAACCGGCCACACGGTCACCGGGCTTGATGCCCATGCCGTGCATGGCTTGCTGCAGGCGCGAGACCAGCGCATTGAGCTCGCTATAGCGCATCTCGCGCTTGATCTTGTCTTCGCTCCAGAATACGCAGGCCAGCGCCTCATCATCACGGCGCAGCAGGTTTTCGGCGTAATTAAGCCGGGCTTCGGGGAAGAAGCGGGCGGATGCCATGCTGTCGCCGTGCTGCAAGATGGTCTTGCCCTTGTCGCCGATGACCTCGCCGTAGTCCCACAGCAGTGACCAGAAGGTTTCCGGCTGGTCGATGCTGGCCTGCCACAGGCTGGCATAGTCGGGGTAGGACGCGCCGCTGACCGACGCCATCAGGCGGGTGAACGCGGCCAGATGGCTGGCTGCGATGCGCTCGGGGCGCGGGCTCCATAGCGGGGTGTCCTGCATGCATCTCTCCTGATGGCGGCCGGGCCTAGCCGGCGTCGTCCTGTTGTTGCGGGTGGGCCTGGGCAAAGGCCGGCAGTGCGGCGCAAGCTGCATCTATCGCCAGCAGCCGGGGGTAGGGCGCGAGATCCACCCCGAAACGGCGCGCATTATAAAGCTGCGGAATCAGGCAGCAATCGGCGAGCCCGGGCTGCTCGCCATGGCAAAAACGGCTGGTGGGGTGGTCTTGCGTGAGCCGGCTTTCCAGTGCCGTCAGCCCGAGGCTGATCCAGTGCGCAATCCATGCGTTTTTGGCCGCATTATTCGCACCCAGCTCGGCCCTGAGGTAGTCCAGTACGCGCAGATTGTTCAGCGGATGGATGTCGCAGGCGATGGATAGCGCCAGCGCCCGCACCTGTGCACGGCCCCTGGCATCGGCCGGCAGCAAGGGGATGGCGGGGCGGGTCTCATCCAGATACTCGATAATGGCCAGCGACTGGCTGATGCGGCTGCCGTCGTCGTCGATAAAGAGCGGCACCAGTTGCTGCGGGTTCAGTGCGGCGTAGTCGGGGTGGTGTTGTCCGGCGTGTGCCAGATGCACCGCCTGTGTCTGATAGGGCAGGCCCTTGAGCGCCAGCGCGATGCGCACGCGATAGGCGGCCGAGCTGCGCCAGTAGCCGTAAAGCTTCATTCGGCCTGCTCCACGCGGTTGATGATGCTGCCAAAGATAGAGTGGCCGGCGCTGTCGTGCATGCGGATCTCTACGCTGTCGCCAAAGCGCATAAAGGGCGTGGCGGGCGCACCTTGCTCTATGGTTTCCAGCATGCGCACTTCGGCCAGACAGCAAAAACCGACGCCGCCGTGTTCGACCTTGGCGCCATTGAGGCTGCCTTGCTTATTGGATACCGTGCCCGAGCCGATGATGGAGCCGGCAGCCAAATCGCGCGTTTTGGCGACATGGGCGACAAGGCGGGCGAAGCTGAACACCATATCGACGCCGGCATTGGGGTGGCCGAAAGCCTGGCCATTGAGGCTGACTTGCAGCGGCAGATGCAGCTTGCTGTCCTGCCATGCCTCGCCCAGTTCGTCCGGCGTGACGGCGACCGGCGAGAAACTGGAGGCCGGCTTGGACTGGAAAAAGCCGAAACCCTTGGCCAGTTCGCCCGGGATCAGATTGCGCAGCGACACATCATTGACCAGCATAATCAGGCGGATGGCGCTGGCACAGGCGGCGACATCCGCACCCATGGCGACATCGCCGGTGATGACGGCGACTTCGGCTTCAAAATCGATGCCCCAGTCTTCGCTTGCCGCGCGTATTGTTTCGCGCGGGCCGATAAAACTGTCCGAGCCGCCCTGATACATTAGCGGGTCGGTGTAAAAACTGGCCGGCATTTCGGCGCCGCGGGCACGGCGCACCAGTTCGACATGGTTGAGATAGGCCGAGCCGTCGGCCCACTGGTAGGCACGCGGCAGGGGCGAGGCGCAGGCCGCCTGGTCAAAGGCAAACTCGCCGGCGACCGGCCCGGCTTCAAGTGCTGCCGCAAGTTCCGCCAGCCTAGGGGACAGTTGCGCCCAGTTGTCCAGCGCCCCCTGCAGCGTGGCGGCGATCTCAGGCACGGCCAGCGCGCGCTTGAGGTCGCGCGAAACCAGCACCAGCGTGCCGTCGCGTGTGGCGTTTTTCAGTGTGGCCAGTTTCATGTGTTTGCTTCCTTGTTCCAGCTGCCGTCGTGCATCCAGCGTGCGTGCGCCGGCGCTTTTTTAGTGCGTGACCATTCTTCAAGCATGGCGTCTTTGACCCTGTCCAGCTCGGCCAGCATGCCGGGGCGGGCGGTATTGGCCGCCAGCTCCAGCCGGTGGCCATTGGGGTCGAAGAAATAGATGGACTGGAACAGGGTGTGATCGGTCGGGCCAATCACCTTGATGCCGGCCGCCTCCAGCTTTTGTTTGGTAGCCAGCAGCACTTCCAGCGATTCGACTTCCAGTGCCAGATGCTGCACCCACGCCGGCGTATGCGGGTCGCGTCCCATCGGTGCTTGGGTCGGCAATTCGAAAAAGGCCAGCACATTGCCGCCGCCGGCATCGAGAAACACATGCATATACGGGTCGGCTTCACCGGTGGAGGGGACGCGGTCTTCGGCGATGGCCAGCACAAAGCGCATGTCCAGATGGGTCTGGTACCAGAGCACGGTTTCGCGCGCATCGCGGCAGCGATAAGCGACATGATGGATTTTCTGAACCAGCATGGCAGTGTCTCCTTAAAGGGCCGGCGACCTGTATCGCAGCCGCCGGATGCCAGCTTAAAGCGGATGCCGGTTTAACGGGAGACAGGTCATGTCTTTGTCGGCTAAAAACAGGGCAAATAATGCCAAATAATAAGCAGGCTCAGCCACGGGCCACCGCATTCGGGCTGCGGCCCAGTGCGTGCGCCACGCGCGAGGCGGGCATCTTGCCGAGTAGGTCGCTGATAAACCAGGCGGCGTCGACCACCTGCTGCAAGTCGACACCCGTTTGTAAGCCCATGCCCTGCAATAGCCACAACACATCTTCGGTGGCGACATTGCCCGAGGCGCCGCGTGCATACGGACAGCCGCCAAGGCCGGCGACCGAGCTGTCGAAGGTATGCACGCCCATCTGCAAGGCGGCGGTGATATTGGCAATGGCCATGCCGTAGCTGTCGTGAAAATGCCCGGCCAGTTGCGTGGCCGGCACCTGCATCCGTACGGCAGAGAGCATTTCGTGCACGCGGTTTGGCGTGCCGGTGCCTATGGTGTCGCCCAGCGAGATTTCGTAGCACCCCATTTCCCTGAGCGCGGCAGCTACCCGCGCAACTTGGGAGGGTGCGATTTCACCCTCGTACGGGCAGCCTAGCACGCATGACACATAGCCGCGTACCCGCAGCCCCGCGTCCAGCGCCCGGCGTGTGACGGCGGCAAAGGCGCTCAGGCTGTCGTTGATGCCCATATTCAGGTTGTGGCGGCTGAAGCTTTCGCTTGCCGCACCGAAAACCGCAATTTCGTGCGCGCCGGCCGCCAGTGCGGCATCCAGCCCCTTTTCATTGGGTACCAGTACCGGGTAATGCACCGGCCCTGCCAGATCCAGTGCCGCCAGCACATCGGCGCTGTCTGCCATTTGCGGCACCCAGCGCGGCGAAACAAAGGCACCGGCCTCGATATGCGTGAGGCCGGAGGCGGCAAGACGCCGTATCAGCTCGAGCGTGCCCGCCAGCGTAACGGGCTGTTTTTCATTCTGCAGCCCGTCGCGCGGGCCGACTTCGACGATTTTGACCTGCATGATGCGCTCCTTATGCGGCTTCGAAATCGACCAGTTCGTCACCATCACCGACTTGCTCGCCAGGGGAAAACAGATAGGCATTCACCTTGCCGGCGGCCGGCGCTTTAAGCGTGTGCTCCATCTTCATCGCCTCCAGTATCATCAGCGGCTCGCCTTTTTCCAGTTGCGTGCCTACTGCGGCCAGATGGGCGACGACGCGTCCGGGCATGGGCGCCTTGATTTGGGCGTGGCCATGGATTTCACGACTGGCATAGGCATACGGGTCGCCAAGCCGTGCGCTCAGGCTGTGGCCGCGACTGAACAGGATGCGTTGCTGGCCCTGATGAATGACGCGGGCCTGATAATGCTGGCCGTTAAGCCAGGCGCTGAAACCATCGCTTAAGGCCTGAATGCGTGCATCGAACACCTCGTTCGCCAGCGTGATGCGCAAGCCGTCCGGCCGGTATTCCAGCAAGACGGTATGCACGCACTCTGCGACCTGCCATTCGAAGCGGCGTTTGAACGTCCCGTTCAGGCGCCAGCCATTGCCGCCGTCCAGCGCCTCGGCAAGCGAGAGTAGCGCCAGTTGCCACGGCTCGGCGGCCGCTGCACCCAGCAGCAGTTCGGCTTCGTCGCGGGCGATCAGGCCGGTGTCGACGTGACCGGCGGCAAAGTCGGGGTGGGCCGCCAGGCGCGCCAGAAAAGCAGTATTGCAAGCGACGCCGGCGATCTCGCACTGGGCCAGTGCCGATTTCAATGTTTGCAAGGCAAGCTCGCGTGTCTCGCCCCAGACAACCAGCTTGGCGATCATCGGGTCGTACCATGGCGAAATGCTGTCACCCTCGATCACGCCGCTGTCTATGCGTACCCGTGCGCTGGTTTGTGGCAGGCGCAGATGGGTGAGCGTGCCGGTGGCAGGCAAAAAGCCCTTGTCCGGATCTTCGGCGTAAATGCGCGCTTCAAAGGC
>NZ_RJTZ01000230.1:0-2386 GCF_024343515.1 Aquitalea sp. S1-19
GTGTACCCACAGTTCGCCAACGGTATCGAAGTGACCGAAGACGTGTTCGAAAGCCACGCTAACGTCGCCTTCGAGCAGGCGGAAAACCGCATGCACACCATCAAGGCCGTCATGGTTGCAACGCTGGGCGATCAGTAAACAGGCTGCCCCCTAAGCTGCCGGCGGCGGCATTCCGACCATGTACCAGGGCGACAAGCTGGTTGGCGTGGAAGCCGTGATCGACAAGGATCTGACCTCCGCCCTGCTGGCGCGTGAAGTGGATGCAGACTACTTCGTGATCGCGACCGACGTGTCGACCGTATTTGTCGGCTGGGGAACGCCAGAAGCGAAAGCCATCAAGCACGCACATCCGGACGAAATGGAAAAGCTGGGCTTTGCTGCCGGCTCCATGGGCCCGAAAGTGGAAGCGGCTTGCGAATTCGCCCGTCTGACCGGCAAGAAAGCCGTGATCGGCGCGCTGCAGGACATCGAGAAGATCGTTAAAGGCGAAGCCGGTACCGTGATCTCGACCGAAAAAGCCGGTATCGAGTGGTACTGATCATTTCCGGGCGGATCTAGCCAAAGCCAGCCTTACCGGCTGGCTTCTTTACCAAGGCTGCGGCCTGAAGCTTGCGTTAAACCATAAAAAAGGCCGGCCCAAAGGGCCGGCTTTTTTCTCTGACGGGCACATCACTCATTCTGCCGGCTACGATATTCGCCCGGCGTCATACCCCGATGGCGCTTGAAAGTCATGGCCAGATGCGAGGCTGAGTTAAAGGCCAGACGGTCGGCAATTTCCTGTATCGGCAAGCGCGTGGCAAACAGCAAATACTCTGCCGCCTCCATTTTCTTGTCGATCAGATAGGCATGAAATGGCTTGCCAAAGAAGCGCTTGAAGAAGCGGCTGAAACTGGACTCGGACATATGGACCAGACTTGCCGCATGCGCAATATCCAGCGGCTCAGACAGGTGCTCGCGGATGTATTCGCTGATGGTCAGACACAGCTGGATATCCCGCTGTTCGACCGGATGATTCTGCTCCGAAGCCAAAGGGTGCCATTCACGCGCCGTACTGAGCGTATGCAGTATCTGCAGGATGGAAATCAGATACTCCATACGAAAGCTATTGCGGATCATGAAAAAATCACGCCGCGCATGCATGGCGGTGCCGCCGTGAAACAGCAGGCCGGCAAAACCATGGCGCAACAGATCCTGGATAGGCGTGAGATAGTGCGAGTTGAAAAATTCCGGCCCCAGGCGGGCCAGATTGATAGCCAGCGAATCCCAGCGCGCGTCGGCGGTACGAACCGTCACATGATGCCGGACGAAAGGCGAGATAAATAACACGGCATCCGCAGCCAGCTCGACCGGCTCTGCCGTTCCGATCGCGACCAGCACGCCTTCGCTACGGGGAAACACCAGCTGGCTATAGGGGTGAAAATGCGGCGCACTGTCCTGCTGCTGTTGCAGTTTGTCAAACAGGGTAAAGTCGAGGCGGTTGTCAAAAGCGTAATCCACACAGGCTCCCAAGCATTCGGCTTGCCGGCCATCATCCGGCAAGCCGGCCTCCCTGCCAACGTGGATAGTACATACTCTTGATACAGAACAAATAGTCAGGCTATTGCGCTGCCAGCGTCAGTACCACCGGCGTGTGATCGGACGGACGCTCCCATTTGCGCGGGGCCTTGTCGATGTCGCAAGCCAGCGCCCGCGCCTTAAGCGAATCACTGATCAGGATGTGGTCGATACGCACCCCAAGATTGCGGCGGAACATCATCGCGCGGTAGTCCCACCAGCTGTACTGCTTGTCGTCCTGATTAAACAGACGGAAAGAATCGGACAGGCCAAGCGCAATCAGGCGGAAGAAGGCGGCGCGCTCGGGTTCCGAGCACAAGACCTTGCCCTGCCAAGCCTCGGGGTCATATACATCGCGGTCGTCGGGTGCGATATTGTAGTCACCCAGCAAGGCGAAATCGGTATGTGCAGCCACTTCGCTTGCCACATAGCCTTCCAGTGCCGCGAGCCAGGCAAGCTTGTACGGATACTTTTCCGAGTCGACCGCCTCGCCGTTGACGAAGTAGGCACACATCACGCGCACCCCGCCTACCGTGGCGGTGATCACCCGGCGCTGTACATCGTCGTAACCGGGAATACCGCTGACCACATCGCTTAAGGTCAAAGGGCTGCGCACCAGAATCGCCACGCCGTTATACGTTTTTTGTCCCAGCCAGGCTGCGCGGTAACCGGCCGCTTCAATCTCTTCCTGCGGAAACTTGTCCTGATCCAGCTTCAGCTCCTGCAGGCACAAGACATCGACCGGATTATCCTGCAGCCATTGCAAGACTTGTGGCAGGCGCACCTTGAGGGAGTTGACATTCCAGGTAGCCAATTTCATCAATAAACCCAA
>NZ_RJTZ01000231.1:0-2375 GCF_024343515.1 Aquitalea sp. S1-19
GCGCATATTGTAATCCTTGGCCAAAGGCCCGGTCTTGCCGGCCAGGAGCTCGCTCACATAGCGTTGCACCGGTGCTTCCCAGTGACGCATGTTCGACATATTGATGGCGAACTCGCCGGTTGCTTGCGGGATCTTCATCTCGGGGTGGGTCAATACGAAGCTGCCGTTTTCTCTGTCCAGGGTAAAGCCGTATACGCCGTTGCCGAAAGTCAGCACCAGCATGGTCTGCGGGCCGTAGACGGTGTAGCCGGCGGCAACTTGGCGTGTGCCCGGTTGCAGGAAGTCGGCTTCGGTCGGGTGGCCGGTGACCGATTCGTCGCATTCCAGTACCGAGAAGATGGTGCCGACCGAGATGTTGACGTCGATATTGGACGAGCCATCCAGCGGGTCGAACAGCATCAGATAGCGTCCGCGCGGCAGACCGTCCGGAATCGAGTACGGCAACTCCATCTCTTCGGAGGCCATTGCTGCCAGATTGCCGCCCCATTCATTGGCCTCCAGCAAGACATCGTTGGCGATCACATCCAGCTTTTTCTGCGCTTCGCCTTGTACATTGCCGGTGCCGGCTTCGCCCAGGATGCCAGCCAGCGCACCTTTGTTGACCGAGTGCGAGATCGCCTTGCAGGCGCGGGCGACGGTTTCTATCAGGTGACGCAGATCCGGCGGCAGCGTGCCGGCCTTGCGTTGCTGTTCAATCAGGAAGCGGGAAAGGGAGGTGCGGCTCATGAAAACCTCGGGTGTTTTAACGATGACAGGTTAGCTTTGCGCGGGATTATACCCGTGCGGGATGATGGCTGTCTTGCAGTGAAGCCGCGCCGGGTGTCCAGGCGCGGTGCATACATCAGTTGCTCAGCAAGCCCCTGAGCACAAAGGGCAGAATGCCGCCTGCGCGGTAGTAATCCACTTCGATAGGCGTGTCGATGCGGCAGCGTAGCGGAATATGGGTGCTGCTGCCATCTGGCCGGACCATGATCAGGCTGAGCATCTGTTGCGGCGCGAGGCCTTGGGCAATGCCCTCGATGGTAAAGCTTTCATCGCCCTGTATCCCCAGACTTTGCCAGCTGTCGTTACCGGTAAACTGCAAGGGTAGCACCCCCATGCCTACCAGATTGCTGCGGTGTATGCGCTCGAAACTGCGGGCAATGACGGCGCGTATGCCCAGAAGCTGGCTGCCCTTGGCCGCCCAGTCGCGGCTGGAGCCGGTGCCGTATTCTTCGCCGGCAAATACCAAGGTTGCGATGCCGCGTTGCTGCCAGGTCATGGCAGCGTCGTAGACGCTGGTTTGCGTGCCATCCAGCAAAGTGTAGCCGCCCTCGATCCGGCTGCCATCGTCTTTGGCCGGCAGCATCATGTTTTTGATGCGTACATTGGCAAAGGTGCCGCGCAGCATCACTTCATGGTTGCCGCGCCGGCTGCCGTAGCTATTGAAGTCGGCACGCTTAAGACCCAGAGACAGTAGGTATTGCCCGGCGGGCGTGGTTTCGCCGAATGAACCGGCCGGCGAGATATGGTCGGTGGTGACCGAGTCGCCCAGCAGCAGCAGGGTGCGGGCGTCCCGAATGTCGGTGATGGGTTTTTCTTGCATGGAAAAGCCGTCGAAAAAAGGCGGGCGGGCGATATAACTGCTGACAGGCCAAGGATAGGTTTCGCCTTGCGGCGCGCTGATTTCATTCCATAAGTCGTGGTCGCGGGTGAAATCGGCGTACAGCCGGCGGAAGGTGTCCGGGTCGAAGGCGGTGGCCATCAATGCCGCAATTTCGCCCGATTCCGGCCAGATGTCCCTGAGGTAAACCGGTTGGCCATCCTTGCCTGTGCCCAAGGGATCGCGCGTGAGGTCGATATTGACGCGCCCGGCGATGGCGAAAGCGACCACCAGAGGCGGCGAGGTCAGATAGTTGGCGCGCAAATTGGGGTGGATGCGTGCTTCAAAATTGCGGTTGCCGGACAATACTGCCGCGCATACCAGATCATGCCGGGTAATGGTGTTGTTGAGTTCGGGGGAAAGGTCCCCGGCGTTGCCTATGCAGGTGGTGCAGCCATAGGCCGCCAGCGCAAAGCCCAGCTTGGCCAGAGGCGCAAGCAGGCCGGCCGCTTCCAGATAGGCGGTGACGACGCGAGAGCCCGGCGCCAGGCTGGTCTTGATGCGCGGATGAACCTGCAGGCCCTTGGCCACCGCTTTTTGCGCCAACAAGCCGGCGGCCAGCATTACGCCGGGGTTGGAGGTGTTGGTGCAGCTGGTAATGGCGGCAATCAGGATGTCGCCATGCCCCAGATCACCTTGCCCGTTTGCGTAGGGGGTATGGTCCGGGGTCGGGCGGTTGTCGACCATTTCCACAACATCGCGCGCCAGGCTTTTGCCTTGCAGGCGCTGGCCA
>NZ_RJTZ01000232.1:0-2281 GCF_024343515.1 Aquitalea sp. S1-19
CTGGCTGAAGAATTTCGATGCGGCAGAATCCCGGCATCTGATTCAGCTGATGGCGGAAGAGCTCAGCGTAGGCGGGGTCGTCCAGCGCCGCAGCCACTTATCCCATCCGCAGGGGCTATGCCTGTTGCTCGAGTTACGCTTGACCTTATTGGATGATGCGCATTGCCTGGTCATCCTGCTTGATGTGACGCAACAGCACGCAGAGCAGCAGGCATTGGCCGGCGAGCGTGAACGGGCGCTGGCAATACTGGGCTCCATCTCTGATGCAGTTGTGTTGACCAATCAGTGCGATGAAGTGGAATTCCTTAATCAGCCTGCGCAAGCACTGCTTGGGATTAAGGCTGACGATCCGCTTGGGCACCGCTTTTGCAATCTGGTCGACTTTCGCCATCCCGAGACGGGCAAGCTGCTCGCAGCGCATGAGCTGGATGGCTTCACGGCCGGTGCACATATCGAGCTGGATATGGAGACTGAGGGTGGCGAGGTCAGGGCCATGGCGTTGGCGCTATCATTCGTCGCCACGCAGGGGGTGATGCAGGGCTACCGGATATATGTGCTGCACGATGATGCCGAGCGGCGGCAGCGCGAGCAGGAGCAGCGCTATCAGGCGACGCACGACCCATTGACCGGCCTGCTCAACCGGCGTGCCCTGCAGCAGGAGCTTGGCCAGTTGCTGGAGGGTGGGCGTCTGCCTATCGTCACGGTGGCCATGCTGGATCTGGATTATTTCAAGGAAGTCAATGACAAGGGAGGGCATCAGGCGGGCGATCTGATGCTGCAGGCGGTGGCGGGCATTCTCCACGAGGGCTTGCGCGAATCGGATAGCATTGCTCGCATGGGGGGCGACGAATTTGCCTTAATCCTGCGCCATTGTGATGAAGCCCATGGGCAACTGGTGCTGAATCAGATCCGGCAACGTATTGAAAGCTACCGCTTGGCATTTTCCGGCCAGTCTTTTACTTTGAGTGCCAGCATCGGATTGACGCAGATCCAGTCATCCGATGCCACGCCCGAAGAGGTGCTCGCCCGCGCCGACAAGGCATGTTATACGGCCAAATTTTCCGGCCGCAACCGCATCGCCAGCGCACAAGGCGAGCTGCTTAGCTAGACGCCCATCTTGTCGCGCATTTCATACCACCATGCGCCCAGGGTCAGCATGGGGACGCGGAACAGACGCCCGCCCGGGAACGGGTAGTGCGGCAAGGAGGCGAAGGCATCGAAGCGTTCGCTCTGGCCGCGGATCGCTTCGGACAGCAGGCGGCCGGCCAGATGGGTGTAGGTCACGCCATGGCCGCTGCAGCCTTGCGAGTAGTAGATATTCTTGCCGATGCGCCCGGCTTGCGGCAAGCGGGTCAGCGTCAGCGAGAAGTTGCCGGTCCAGCTGTAGTCGATCTTGACGCCCTTCAGTTGCGGGAAGGTTTTCTCCAGCTTGGGGCGGACCAGATTCTCGATGGCACCGGGGTCGCGTGCGCCGTAGACGGTACCGCCACCGTACAGCAGGCGGTTGTCGGCGGTCAGCCGGTAGTAGTCGAGCAGGAAGTTGCAGTCTTCGACACAGTTGTTGCCGGGCAGCAAGGCGCGGGCGAGCTTGGCGTCCAGCGGGGCGGTGGTGACCACCTGCGTACCACAGGGCAGCGTTTTTTCCGCCAGTTTGGGAATCAGGTTGCCCAAGTAGGCATTGCCGGCCACCACGACAAAGTCGGCGCTGACTTCGCCATGCGCAGTCTTGACTGAGGGCTTGTCGCCTTCGATGATGGCCGTCACCGGCGACTGCTCGTAAATCACGCCGCCCAGTGACTCGAACGCAGCGGCTTCGCCCAGCGCCAGATTCAGCGGGTGGATATGGCCGCCCCAGTTGTCCAGCAGTGCGCCGACGTAGGCATCGCTCTGTACGATATCCTTCATGCCGGCTTTGTCGATCAGCTTGAGGCCGGTATGGCCATAGGCTTCCCACAAGGCTTTTTTTGCCGCCATTTCGTCCAGTTGCTTCTGGGTAAAGGCGGCAAACACATTGCCATCCTTCAGGTCGCACTGAATGTTGTATTTGGCGATACGCTCGCGGATGATGCGTCCGCCTTCGAATGCCATGGCGCCGATGCGGCGGGCCGCTTCCTTGCCGTGGCGTGCTTCGATCACGTCCATGTCGCGGCTATAGCTATTGACGATCTGGCCGCCATTGCGCCCCGAAGCGCCCCAGCCGACGCGGGCGGCTTCGAGCACGATCACCTTGTAGCCGGCTTCAGCCAGATGCAAGGCGGTGGAGATGCCGGTGTAACCGGCA
>NZ_RJTZ01000233.1:0-2259 GCF_024343515.1 Aquitalea sp. S1-19
AGTCCCCCCTCACGACGACGCGTGAGCTCGCCTTGCTCGTCGCGAAGAACGTCCATTCTCGCGAACCGGGTCAGGACCCCGCGACGCGAACCTTCCAGGCCATCCGCATCCATATCAATGGCGAACTGGAAGAGCTGAACCGCGTGTTGCCACAGGCCGGCCGGGTGCTGGCCGAGGGCGGGCGTCTGGCGGTGATCAGCTTCCATTCGCTGGAAGACCGTATCGTCAAACTGTTTATGCGCGATGCAGCGACGGCCGACAAACTGCCGGCCTGGGTCGCGGTGCGGGCGGTCGATATCGGCGAGGCGCCATTGAAGATTATCGGCAAGCCGGTGCGCGCTAGCAGCGACGAGATTGCCGAAAATCCGCGCTCGCGCAGTGCCATCATGCGCACAGCCCTGCGTACGGCAACGCCCTGGCCGGAGCGCGATGCGTGAATCGCTTGAACGCCATTTTACTGATGGTGCTGGTGGCCTGTGCCATGTCGGTGGTGAGCTCGCAGCATATGGCACGCAAGCTGTATAGCGAGCTGGAAAAAGAACAGAAGCAGACCAAGATGTATGGCGTCGAGTATGGCCAGCTGCTGCTGGAGCAAAGTACCTGGGGGGCGCAGGCGCTGATCGAGAAAGTCTCGTCCGAGCGTCTGGGCATGCATGCGCCCGAGCCGCGTGAAATACAGGTTGTATTCGGCAAGGAGGGGCAGTGATGCCGCCCCGCGCCTATTCGCTGCATGACCGTTCAGTGTCCAAGCCCGCCATGCGCATCGCGCCGGGCCGGGTGTCGGTGGTACTGGGCGGCTTGGGCTTTCTATTCTTGCTGCTGCTTTTGCGGGCGCTGTATCTGCAGGTCGCCCAGCAGGACTTCCTGCAGAACCAGGGTGATGCGCGTTTTCGCCGCAGCATGACGCTGGAGGCGACCCGCGGCGTGATTGCCGATCGTAATGGCGAGCCGCTAGCCATCAGTACGCCGGTACAGACCATCTGGGCCAGCCCTGCCGGCATGCCTGAGGTGAATGAAACCCAGTTGGCCCAGCTTGCGCGCCTGCTGGAAGTGCCTGCCGCTGAAATCCGCAGCCGTCTGGCCGACAAGAAGCGCGAATTCGTCTATCTCAAGCGCCAGATCAGCCCGGAGCAGGCCAATGCGGTGATGGAGCTGGGCATTCCTGGTGTGGCCAAACAGCAGGAATTCCGCCGCTATTACCCGGCAGGGGAGATGCTGTCGCATATCGTCGGTTTTACCGGTGTAGACGGCAAGGGGCAAGAAGGGCTTGAACTGGCGCGCGATGCCATGTTGTCGGGCAAGCATGGCAAGCGGGTTGTGCTGCGCGACCGGCGCGGCTACATCATCGACGATCTGGCTGCGATCGAGCCGCCCAAAGACGGCCAGACCATGACCTTGTCGATCGACCGCCGCATCCAGTATCTGGCCTACCGCGAACTGAAAAACGCCGTCGAGGTGAATAAGGCCAAGGCCGGCGGTATCGTGGTACTGGATGGCAAGACCGGCGAAATTCTGGCGCTGGCCAATTATCCGTCGTTCAACCCCAATAACCGCATGCGTCTGGACCCGGAGATGCGGCGTAACCGTGCAGTGATCGACATGTTCGAGCCAGGCTCGACCATGAAGCCGTTCCCGGTCGCAATGGCGATCGAAAGCGGCAAGGTCAAACCGGCTACGGTGATGGACACCAATACCTATAAGGTCGGCTCGGGCACGGTGCGCGACACGCATCCCAAGCCAGTGATGACGGTAACCGAAGTGATCCAGAAGTCGAGCAACGTTGGCACCTCCAAGATGGCGCTGATGTTTCCGCCCGAACAGATGTGGACCATGTATGACGCGGTCGGTTTCGGCCGTAATCCGCGTGCTGGCTTCCCCGGTGAGGTCGGCGGGCGTTTGCGGGCGTGGAAAAACTGGCGTCCGTTCGAACAGGCCACCATGTCTTTCGGCTACGGGGTGTCGGTCAGCCTGCTGCAACTGGCGCGGGCCTATACGGTGTTTACTGCCGATGGCCATTTGCTGCCGGTGTCGTTTAGCCGCGTGCCGGCACCACCGGCAGGCCAGCAGGTAATCACGCCGGACACGGCGCAAAAAATGCGCGACATGATGACCCGAGTGACCGAGATCGGCGGCACCGGCGTACGCGCCCAGGTGCTGGGCTTCAATGTAGGCGGCAAGTCGGGTACCGCGCGCAAGCTGGTGGATGGGCGTTACGCGGCCGACAAGCATATCGGCCTGTTTGTCGGTTTTGCGCCGGCA
>NZ_RJTZ01000234.1:0-2246 GCF_024343515.1 Aquitalea sp. S1-19
GTTTGTTGGAATGTCAAGCCAGCAGTCGTAGCAGATATTGGCCGTAGGCGTTTTTCTTTAGCGGGGCGGCCAGTTTTTCTACTTGTGCTGCATCGATCCAGCCGGCGTTGTAGGCGATTTCTTCCGGGCAGGCGACTTTCAGGCCTTGGCGGGTTTCGACGGTGGCGATGAACTGGCTGGCTTCGAGCATGGATTCGTGGGTGCCGGTGTCCAGCCAGGCATAGCCGCGGCCCATGGTTTGCACATCGAGCTGGCCTTGTTGCAGGTAGACATTGTTGACGTCGGTGATTTCCAGTTCGCCACGGTGCGAGGGCTTGATGGCCTTGGCGATATCGACCACTTGTGCATCGTAGAAATACAGGCCGGTGACGGCGTAGTTGCTTTTGGGCTGTTGCGGCTTTTCTTCGATGGAGAGTGCCTTGCCGCTGGCGTCGAATTCCACCACGCCGTAGCGTTCCGGGTCGTGCACATGGTAGGCAAACACGCTGGCGCCGCTGGTTTTGCTTGAGGCATCGCGCAGCAGGCTGGCAAAGCTGTGACCGTAGTAGATGTTGTCGCCCAATACCAGGGCAGACGGTGCGCCGGCGAGGAAATCTTCACCGATGATAAAGGCCTGTGCCAGCCCGTCCGGGCTGGGCTGTACCGCGTATTGCAGCTTGATGCCCCACTGGCTGCCGTCACCCAGCAACTGTTCGAAGCGCGGGGTGTCTTGCGGGGTGGAGATGATCAGGATCTCGCGGATGCCGGCCAGCAGCAGGGTGCTGAGCGGGTAGTAGATCATCGGCTTGTCGTAGATCGGCAGCAGCTGTTTGCTGACTGCTAGTGTAGCGGGGTAGAGGCGGGTGCCGGAGCCGCCCGCGAGGATGATGCCTTTTCTGGCTTGGGTCATGTTTTGCATTCCAATATTGGGTGTTGCTTGCGGTGTTTGTGGTGTGCTTGCCGAGCTGTATGTGCGGCCCCTCATCCGGCGCTGCGCGCCACCTTCTCCCCAGCGGGGAGAAGGGTTTGGGTTGCATCCCGCCCTACGATGCGGGCTGCGCGTGGTGATAAAGCGTGTCGGGCGCAATGTCCAGATCTTCGGGCTAGCAGACGGTATCGAAGGCTATATATGCCTGACGGAAACGGATGGGGTCTTTCAGGCTTTTGAAAATACCGCGCTCCAAATAGGGGCTTACGTCGAAAATCCGTTGTTCACCCGCATCAAAGGTCAGCAATAGCCGGCTGTTGTCGAGTACGGTGAGTTGCGTCACTTTGTGCATGTGTCACCTGAGTGGATCAATGGGGAAAGGCCGCTCACCGTTTACGGCGAGTTCCCAGTCAGCCAGCAAGGCCTCATGTGCTCGTTTTTCTGTTGCAGCTTGCCGGTTTGGCGTGCGGGGCATGCGCCTGGTTTGGTGTGGTGGGATATGCCGCGTGCGGCGGCTATCCCATCCGGCCGGTAGGGCCCTCATCCGGCGCTGCGCGCCACCTTCTCCCGGGGGGAGAAGGATTGATGGTGCTGGTCTGTTTTGCGTTGCACGGTGGCCGTCGGTCGCGGTGCCCTCTTCCGCTGGCGGGTGAGGGGGGCATCCCAATCCACTAGTCAGCGGGTTTTTGTGCCTGCGCCTTCACTTCCGCGCGCAGTGCTTCGATTTCCTGGCTGAGTGCGTCGTATTCTTCCTGCTTCCGCTGCAAGAAGTGTTTAGTCAGTGCAGCTTTCTCTGCGATGCCGCTGGGGGTGAGCACATAAACGTAGCCGAACTTGTTCTTGGCGCGGGCGAAGTTCTGCATCTTGACCCAGCCCTTTTCCATTAACGCTTTCAGGCAATAGTTGAGCCCGCCCACGCTGATGCCGAGTTGCTCGGCCAGCTCGCGCTGAGTGATGTCCGGGTTGTCCTGCAGCAGGCGCATCACGCGATAATAGGTGTCTTCTTGTAGCTTGCTTTGGCGGCTGGCCATGGGGCGATTTACGATGGTTCGTGGTGTTTCAGGCACGCTACCGCCCTACCGTGTCACGTTCGGCAAGCGCGGAGGGCGATAAATAGACAGCGGCCGCAAGCGGCCACTGTTCAAGATTGAACGATTGTACCTTGTCTGGGATCTCAGGCCAAGCCTGGATATGCTTTTGTCGTTCGGCTGTGTTTCATCCGGTTTTACCCAGTCTGGCGGTATCAATCTGCATGCGCACCCGTTTGTGCAGCAGTTCGAGCAGGATGATGGATCTGTGTTCGGCTTCGCTGCACTGGTAGATCGCCTCCAGCCCGGCA
>NZ_RJTZ01000235.1:0-2238 GCF_024343515.1 Aquitalea sp. S1-19
GGCAATGGCCAGCAAGGTCATGAACATGGCTGCGGCCTTGGCTGGCCAGCTGGAAAGCTCGGCAATTTCAGTCGACAGGCCGATCACCACCGCAATGGTGCCCGGCCCGCTGATTCCGGGCATGGCGATAGGGAAGAAGGCACAATCCTCTTCCTCCACCATTTTGTGATTGTGGCCACTGTCCGGCGGCAAAAACAGCATGCGATAACCGATTACCGCCACCACTAGGCCACCGGCAATACGCAAGGCGCCGTAGGAAATACCGAAGAATTCGAGGATCAGATTACCCGCCATCAGCGATACCGCCATGATGGCGGCGGCGTAAACGCAAGCCATGCGTGCCTGCTCGGCACGCTGGGTCTCGCTCATGCCGCGCGTCAGGCTGATAAAGAGCGGAATCTTGGATAGCGGATTGGTGATGACGATCAGACTGACCAGGCCACCGAACAGATACTGCAGGTAAAATTGCTCAAGCATTTGCTTGCACGGGTTGAGACTAAGCCGGCATTCTATCCGGATTACACGCCCTGCCCAGTCTGGCGTCGTTGTCGCGAAAACCGCTGTCGCCCTCACAACAAAACACCCCTGCGACATTGTGTCGCATCATTCTCGATGACAAATGTGATATTTTTCTGCTCATCTTTGCCCTCTGAACAGAATCGCCATGAACAAGCTGCTGCTTACCGCCCTGCTCGCTACCCTGCCTTTTACGGCCATCGCGCACGAAACCCGCAGCGCCGATCTGACCATCCAGCACCCATGGAGCCGGGTCATGCCGGCAGCCTCGGTCAATGGCGCTGCCTATTTCCTTATCGAAAACACCGGCAAGCAGGCGGATCGCCTGCTTAGCGCCCAGACTCCGCGCGCAAAAAAGGCCGAACTGCACACCCATATCCACGATAACGGCGTGATGCGCATGCGCGAAGTCGAAGGCGGGGTGGCCGTGCCGGCCGGCCTCCATCTTGCCATCCACCGTCACATCATTGCCGTCCAGCAGAAACACCAGTTTGACCGGTGTCTGCTTGCGCAAGGCTTTCAGGTTTGCCGTCTCGAATGACTGAATAAACACGGGGGCATTCTTGCGATTCAGGCCATGCTTTTTCAGGCTGGCCAGCAAGACCGGTTCCAGCGCCAGTTGCTGGGCCGCATGCCAGCTTGGATGCTTGGTTTCCGGGTAGATACCAACCTCGCGCCCGGCCTGTTTGCTGAGTTTTTCACGCAGAGCAAGAATTTCTTCGAAAGTCGGAATCGAGAACTGGCCGTTGAACTCCTGTGGCCGGTCAGCACGCTGCTGAACGGCACGCAGGGTCTTGATTTCGGCCAGGGTAAAGTCCGGCGCAAACCAGCCCTCCTCCTCCACCCCGTCAACCAGCCACTTCTTTTTGCGCTCGGCAAACTCTGGCCGGCTCGCCACATCGGTACTGTCTTTCAGGTTGGGCTCATGACGGGCAATCAATACGCCATCCTTGGTCGAGACCAGATCCGGCTCGATATAGTCTGCACCCAGTTCGACGGCGCGGGCATACGCTTCCAGCGTGTGCTCGGGCAGGTAGCCCGAAGCACCGCGGTGGGCAATCACCAGCGGTGCCTTGCCACTCAGCGTGGGATAGGCCGGAGTTTGCGCGGCGTAAGCAGGCAGGATCAAACAGCTGGCCATCAGGCTGGACAACAAGGCAGAGATCTTCATCATGCACTCCATCATGGTTTTTGATGGCACAAGTATCTATATGGAATGTTACGTTGCCATGATGAAAAGATGACAGATTTGTGCCGGCCGCCATTATCCAAGTTCTTGCCACTTCACCGGCGACTGCTACATTCGCCCTGCTTCATTCTCCCTGCCTGCGGATACGCACATCGACAAAGATCCATAGAACACAAGGCTTTACCGGCTATCTCCCTAGGCGTTGCATGAAAGTAACATCGTGCAATGCAGCATCGTCCGACAACATACAAACTTCTTTACCCAAATACTAATGGCATGCAGACTGCAAAGCGTCGGCGCCTAGCCAGCCCGATCGCGTCGCCCGAGGCCTTGTCTTTACCCTTCGCCAGGTTTTACCTGAATAAAAAAGTCGATGGAGGGGCGCCTGCCATGCAGGACGCAAAGAGTCAGTCAGGGAAGGGCATGCCCGGCGACGCGCAATCGGCTACCATCGTGCTTTACCCTGACACTGCCGCACGATGACCACGCCCCTGCTACCCCGTATTGAAATCCACTATTGCACCGGCTGCCGC
>NZ_RJTZ01000236.1:0-2141 GCF_024343515.1 Aquitalea sp. S1-19
AACGGCTTATCATTATTCAGCGTCACCGTGTAGTTGCCGTTGTTGTCGATGGTGATCGTAGCCACTGTCACTGCCCCCACCTTTGCCGTCAGCGTCTGCGAGCTATTCCCGCTCCAGCTCACCAGCTGGCCACCGCTGTACAGATTGCCAGCAGGTGCTGTCAGCACCACGCTCAACGCATCTTTATCGGCGTCGCTGATCGCCAGCTTGCCGTTAGCCGTCTTGCTGTCGCTCTGGTCGTTCGGCGTCCCCACCGTATCGGCAAGACCACCAGAGAGCCCCTCCTCAGATACCACTGCACTGCCAGACACCACCACCGGCGCGTCGGTCACCGGCAGCACCGTCACCGTCAACTCCTGACTGGTGCTCTCCTTGTCGCCATTCGACGATTCGGTCGCCGTCGCGGTCACCGTCAGCTTGACGCTGCCGTTCCAGTCCTGCGGGCCCTTAAACTGCAGCGAGGATAGATTCAAACCATTCAGACTGACCACACCACCGACACCGACCGTCACCGTATTCCCGGCAGCATCCTTCAGTTGCGCGCCGACTGGCAACCCGGACATCGACAGCGACAAGCTCTCCGAACCATCGGTATCCTTCAGCGCAGCGCTAAAACTGGACAGCAAGATCCATGAGTCTTCCAGCCCGGTATTCAGCGGGTGCTGCGGGTAGTAACCACCCTCTTTGCTGCCATTCTCCACATAGCCGCCCAGATTCACCAAACCGCTCAGTTTTCCGGCATCGGTCACCACATCAAAATTGGTGCTGTTCAGCGGCTTGCCCGTGCCGCCACCGCTAGCAATATTGATGCTGGCACTACCCGGCCCAGCTTCGTTATCATGGAAGGCTGTCAGCGTGTACCAGCCGTTACCCTTGGCAGTGAATGTACCGGTGTAAGTCTGGTTCTGCCCGACTCCCGCCCAAGTCGCCGTCGCCACCGTCTCCCCACCGATTTCCAGGCGGAAGGAGTCATCTGCTGTGCCAGAGAAGGTATAGGTTTTCCCCGCTTCCAGATAAATCAGCCCGCTTAGCCGGCTGGTAATGCTATTGGAGCTGGTATCAATCGCTGCATCCTGCTGTACCCCCGAAGTCGATGGTGTCCCCGCAGCCTCAATCGCCGCTTCGAGCGTATCCGGATTGATGCCATCTCCGCCGTTAGATGACAGGTTCAGGTTGTTCCAGCGCTCCAGTAGTAGCCCTTCGCTCAATGTCGGCACCGGATTACCCAGCGAAAGATTGGGCGCATCCGCGTCAGCCGCGATATCCACCACAAACTTGCCGGTCGTACTCAGACTCGTACCATCGCTGACCTGATAGTTGAAGGACGCGTAGTCACCCGCCTTGTTGCCGACACTGCTGCCGCTACCATTGCCCGCAGTCGTGCTGGATTCGTGCAGGTCAGGCTTGAACTGCAGCTTGCCGGCATCGATATCCGCCTTGCTGATGGTCAGCCCGGCATTCAGCTGTGCTTGCGTCACATCGATACCGTTGAGTTGCAGCTTCCCGTCTGCCGGCAGCGAGGTGATCTTGATCGACAGCGACGAGCTGGCATCTACATCGCTCGCATTGAACTGGCTCCACTGCAACACAAACGCCGCATCTTCACTACCCGCAGCGTAACCGCCGGAGGTGGTGGGGGCTTCGCTGACGTTGGTCTCTTTCAGCGTAATCGTCGTTTCCAGCTTGTTGCCTGCCGCGTCACTCACCACCACCACGTAGTTGCCGCTGTTCGGGCCCGTCTCAAAGTCGTTGACCCCTGAGGCTGAGGCTGCGCCCAGCGGTGTCAACGATACCCGGCCATTTCCATCAATGCTGTAGAAGCCATCTTGGCTAGTAGCATGTAACGAGCCATCAG
Source organism: Aquitalea sp. S1-19 (assembly GCF_024343515.1). Taxonomy (NCBI): domain Bacteria; kingdom Pseudomonadati; phylum Pseudomonadota; class Betaproteobacteria; order Neisseriales; family Chromobacteriaceae; genus Aquitalea; species Aquitalea sp. S1-19. Next base: position 1,856 of record NZ_RJTZ01000236.1, read on the forward strand.
CCCACTTAAAGCCAATACCCGTCACTCCCTTGCCGTCGGCCGCGCCGATATTGCCCAGCTCCGCACCGGCAGCCTGGTTTTCGGCGTAGCTGATGGTGGTGTTGGCCACCGTTGGCGCCACGTTGTCTACGCCCGCCGTGTCCTGAACCTCGGCCGAAGCATTGCCCGCCACGTCGGTCACCTGTGCGGTCACCTTCACGCTGCTCTGGCCTGCCGCAACCGGCACTTCCACATTCACGCCGTTGCTCAGGTCGGTGGCGGTGACCGGACGGCTCAGCAGCACATT
>NZ_RJTZ01000237.1:0-2136 GCF_024343515.1 Aquitalea sp. S1-19
GATGTACACGGCGCGCCGCTGGGTGCCGCCGAAATCGCCGCCGCACGCGAAAACCTCAAGTGGCCGCATGCGCCATTCGAGATTCCGGCCGAGGTTTACAGCGCATGGGATGCCCGCGAAGCCGGCGCCAAGCGCGAAGCCGCCTGGAACGAGCGCTTTGCCGAATACCGCCGCGCCTATCCCGAGCTGGCGGCCGAATTTACCCGCCGCATGGCAGGCGAGCTGCCGGCACGCTGGGCCGAGCACAAAGCCGCCGCCTTGGCGCGCATTAATGAAGCCGCCCAGACCGTCGCCACCCGCAAGGCCAGCCAGATTGCCATCGAGGCATTCTCGCCACTGTTCCCCGAGTTTGTCGGCGGCTCGGCCGATCTGACCGGCTCCAACCTGACCAACTGGTCCGGTTCGGAATGGATAGATGCAGAAGGCAACGGCAACTACATCAGCTACGGCGTGCGCGAATTCGGCATGTCCGCCATCATGAACGGCATGGCGCTGCACGGCGGCATCCGTCCGTATGGCGGCACCTTCCTGATGTTCAGCGAATACGCGCGCAATGCGCTGCGTATGGCGGCGCTGATGAAGATCAACCCGATCTGGGTGTTCACCCACGACTCGATCGGCCTGGGCGAAGACGGCCCGACCCACCAGCCGGTGGAACAGACTGCGACGCTGCGCTACATCCCGAACATGGATACCTGGCGTCCGTGCGATACGCTGGAAACCGCCGTGGCGTGGGCCAGCGCGATCGAACAGGCCAAGCGCCCGAGCAACCTGATCCTCAGCCGCCAGAACCTGCCATTCGTGCCGCGCGACGCCCAGCAGATCGCCGACGTCGCACGCGGCGGCTATGTGTTGCGCGATGCCGCTGCACCTCAAGCCATCCTGATTGCCACCGGCTCCGAAGTCGAGCTGGCGCTGAAGGCAGCCGATGTACTGGCAGCCGAAGGCGTGGCGGTGCGTGTGGTGTCCATGCCGTCGACCAATGTGTTCGACCGTCAGGACAAGGCCTATCAGGCCAGCGTCTTGCTGGCCGGCGTGCCGCGCGTAGCCATCGAAGCCGGTGTCTCCGACTTCTGGCGCAAATACGTCGGCCTTGAAGGCGATGTGGTCGGTATCGACACCTTTGGCGAGTCGGCGCCGGCGCCGCAGCTGTTCAAGGAATTCGGCTTCACCGTCGACAATGTGGTCGCCAAGACCCGCGCCGTCATCGGCTAACAGACCGGCCACCCCGTCAGGGGTGGCCGTTTTTTTGCATTCCGCTTCCCCCCTATTCTCGGAGAGAAACTCAATGACCATCCGCGTTGCAATCAACGGTTACGGCCGTATCGGCCGTCAGGCCCTGCGTTCCATCTACGAATACAATCTGCGTGGCGACTTCGAGATCGTCGCCGTCAACGCCTCCGGCGACCTGGCGACCAATGCCCACCTGACCTCGTACGACACCGTACACGGCCGCTTCGCCACCCCGGTTTCACATGAAGGCAGCAACCTGATCGTTGACGGCGATGTGATCCCGTTCTTCTCCACCCGCAATCCGGCCGAACTGCCATGGAAAGAACTGAACGTCGATCTGGTGCTGGAATGCACCGGCGCCTTCACCTCCAAGGAAAAGTGCCAGGCTCATATCGATGCCGGCGCCAAGAAGGTGCTGATCTCCGCCCCGGGCGGTGACGACGTGGACGCCACCGTAGTGTTCGGCGTCAACCACGACGTGCTGCGTGCCGACATGACCGTCGTATCCAATGCCAGCTGCACCACCAACTGTCTGGCTCCGGTGGCCAAGGCGCTGAACGACACCATCGGCCTGAAAAAAGGCCTGATGACCACCATCCACGCCTTCACCAACGACCAGGTGCTGACCGACGTGCGCCACAAGGACCTGCGCCGCGCCCGTTCCGCCACCCAGAACATGATCCCGACCAAGACCGGCGCCGCCAAGGCCGTCGGCCTGGTACTGCCGGAGCTGAAAGGTAAGCTGGACGGTTTCGCCGTACGCGTGCCAACCATCAATGTATCGCTGGTTGACCTGACCTTCGAAGCCGGCCGCGACACCACGGTTGAAGAAGTGAACGCCATCGTCAAGGAAATGGCCGACGGCAAGATGAAAGGCGTGCTGGGCTACAACACCCTGCCGCT
>NZ_RJTZ01000238.1:0-2118 GCF_024343515.1 Aquitalea sp. S1-19
GCTGACTTCTTCCGCATAGCGCGTCAGCGCCTGATGTACGGAGAGTACAGGTCGGGATAGTGAGGCATAGGGCCCACGCTCCATCTCGGCTTCAACCTGCTGCGCCCAGCGGACTGCCTGATCCTTGCGGGGAAAGTGTTTGGAAATGTGGGGGTGGCCTTTGCGGCGGACACGCGCCTCCCAGCCTGCTCCGTGTTTGCGAATAGTTGCCATGTTCGACTCCATAATTGTGTTGGAGTCATGTGTAGGAACCGGTTTTATACCGCCTGCTCGGAAGGCCGTTTGCCCACGCATTGGGGCAAAATTGGGGCAAAACGCAAAAAGGACCTAGCCAAAAATTGCTAGGTCCTTTTGAATACTGGCTCCCCGAGCAGGGCTCGAACCTGCGACCTGCGGATTAACAGTCCGTCGCTCTACCAACTGAGCTATCAGGGAACAAACTTTTTGATAATCGCGATGCGCTTATCAGTAAACTGGCGGAGAGAGGGGGATTCGAACCCCCGTCAGGATATTATCCTGAACACGCTTTCCAGGCGTGCGACTTCAACCACTCATCCACCTCTCCAGTTCCTGCTAGTGATTCGCGTTGCGTTTCGTTAGCAGAGGCTGCGCATTGTATAGACGGTGATTGGTTTGCGCAAGCCGTTTTTTAGAAAAATTTCAAAATAAATGCACAACAGCGTTAAGCGCCCGTCAGCAAACGCAACAACGGCGCGCTATCAGGTAAAATCGCCCTTTTCACAGACCACGCTGCACACTCCTTCATGCGCATAGCCCTTGCCCAGTTCAATCCGGTTGTCGGCGATATCGCCGGCAATACCCAAAAAATCCTGGACTTCGCCCGACAGGCCATGGCTGCCGGTGCAGATGTACTGGTCACGCCCGAGCTGGCGCTGACCGGTTACAGCCCGGAAGACTTGCTGTTGCGCGACCATTTTTACCGCGCCTGCAGTCAGGGCATGGACGAACTGCTGGAACTGGACGGCATTACGCTGGTGATCGGCCACCCGGTCAGGCTGGGCAACGAGACATTCAACGCTGCCACCGTACTGCGTGACGGTAACCGTCTCGGCCAGTATCACAAGATGCTACTGCCTAACGATGAAGTATTCGATGAGTGCCGTTACTTCACGCCCGGCGCTGCGCCCCTGGTGTTCGAGCAAAACGGCGTCAAGCTGGGTGTGTTGATTTGTGAAGATGTGTGGTCGGTCGAGCCGGCCGCCGAAGCACAGGATGCCGGTGCCGAAGCACTGCTGGTACTCAATGCCTCGCCTTTTCACCGCAACAAGGTGGCCGCGCGTCAGGAGATGGCGCGCTACCGCGTACAGGAAACCGGCCTGCCGCTGGCCTATGTCAACCTGAATGGCGGACAGGATGAGCTGGTCTTTGACGGTGCTTCGTTCGCGCTGGACCGCAACGGCGAAGTCTGCGCACAAGCTGCTGCCTACAGTGACGAGTTGCTGCTGATCGACTATATCGACGGCGACTTTACCAGCAGCCGGCATGCCGCGCTGCCGGACGCGACGGCCAGCGTCTATCAGGCGCTGGTTACCGGCGTACGCGACTACATCGGCAAGAACGGTTTCCCCGGCGCCCTGCTCGGTCTGTCCGGCGGGGTGGATTCGGCCTTGACGCTGGCCATCGCGGTGGATGCACTTGGGGCGGACAAAGTGCATGCGGTGATGATGCCTAGCCGCTACACGGCGGATATTTCACTGACCGACTCGCGCGATATGGTGGCGCGTCTGGGCGTGAAGTATGACGAGATTGCCATCTGGCCGATGTACGAGCGCTTTACCGAGGCGCTGGCCCCCTCTTTCGCCGGCCTGCCACTGGATGCCACCGAAGAAAACCTGCAGGCACGCATACGCGGCACGCTACTGATGGCACTGTCCAATAAGGGCGGCAAGCTGGTACTGACCACCGGCAACAAGTCGGAGATGACGACCGGCTACTGCACGCTATACGGCGATATGGCCGGCGGCTTTGCCGTGCTTAAGGACGTGGCCAAGACGCTGGTTTACCAGTTGTGCGAATGGCGCAACTTGCAAGGCGCGGTCATCCCCGAGCGCATCATCACCCGTCCGCCTTCGGCCGAGCTGCGCCCCGACCAGACCG
>NZ_RJTZ01000239.1:0-2064 GCF_024343515.1 Aquitalea sp. S1-19
CTGGGTTCAAAACGTCGTGAGACAGTTTGGTCCCTATCTGCAGTGGGCGTTGGAAGTTTGACGGGGGCTGCTCCTAGTACGAGAGGACCGGAGTGGACGAACCTCTGGTGTACCGGTTGTCACGCCAGTGGCATTGCCGGGTAGCTAAGTTCGGAAGAGATAAGCGCTGAAAGCATCTAAGCGCGAAACTCGCCTGAAGATGAGACTTCCCTGAGGACTTGATCCTCCTGAAGAGTCGTTCGAGACCAGGACGTTGATAGGTCGGGTGTGGAAGTGCTGTGAGGCATGAAGCTAACCGATACTAATTGCTCGTGAGGCTTGATCCTATCATTTGAGTGGCTTTGCTAAGATAAGCAGAGTTGCGAAGCAATACTTCTACCAAGGCATCCAGAGAAAGAAGTGGTCTGGGTGTTTAATTTCGGTTTCTACAATTTGACAAGTTAATGTCTGGTGGCCATAGCGAGGTGGTCCCACGCCTTCCCATCCCGAACAGGACCGTGAAACACCTTAGCGCCGATGATAGTGTGGCATTCGCCATGTGAAAGTAGGACACCGCCAGACGCCCCATATAAAACCCCAGCTCATCAGAGCTGGGGTTTTTGCATGAAAGTGAAACACCCAGAATTCGCTGCGTTGCCTGAGGCAGCGCCGGCAAACGTTTATTTCTGGTAGCCATAGCGAGATGGTCCCACGCCTTCCCATCCCGAACAGGACCGTGAAACATCTTAGCGCCGATGATAGTGTGGCATTCGCCATGTGAAAGTAGGACACTGCCAGAAGCCCATATCAAAAAGCCCGACTCGATGAGTCGGGCTTTTTGCATTCCTGCACAGGTCCGGTATCGAGGCCAGCTGTGTGCAGATGCACAGGTGCTGTGGCTGGATGCTGAGCGAGGGCACTGGCGCCGCCGCATGGCTAACACGCCGGCACTGGGGCGCGGTAGAATGGCAGGCTGAATTTCCGTCTGGTCCCGAGTCACACATGAAACCGCATCCCCGCAACGCACGCATCAAGGGCGATCCTTTTGTTCCCAACCGCTTTATCTTTGGCGATGCCGTCGACGACAAGGGGCTGGAGCCTTATGAGTACATCGTGCACACCGAGGCACCGGCCTTTATCTGCCGTCTGGTCGGTAACGACAATATGCCGTTTGCCGGGCGTGAAGCGGAGGGTTTTGCCAGTGCCGTGCTATACGACGAAGCTGAAAACATCACCCACTATGTCTGCAATAGCGGTTTGCGCATGTTTGACTTCAATTTCATGGAGGAGCCGCCGACTGCCGCCGCCTTGCAGCGCATCTGCGACGAGGCCATGGCCTTGTACGATCGGCTGAACAAGGCTTATGCCGAGCGTGAAGCCAATCCGATGCAGCGCGAAATGCGTGTGATTCCGACCGAGCCTTTGCCGCCGGCCGAGCGTCAGGCCGCGATTGTCGGCCTGATGGACAAGGCGCGCGAGGCACTGGCCGAGCCTATGGCGCGCATGCAGCTGACGGCCGCCGTACAGCAGGTGCTGATGGGGGGCGATCAGGCGGTGTTTACCGAGGCCCAGCTGGGGCTATTGGCCGAGGCGCCGGTGCGCGAATTATTGGTCGAAACGGCACGGGGCGCGATTGCCCGTCCCGAGGTGGTGCGCCCGGATGGCAGCTTTGCATCGTTTGAATTGTGGGCTTTACCGCTTGCTTTCTCGCGTGCCAAGGGCGGGGTATGGTGGCATTACCCGTTGATGGAACGGGTCGAAGTGGCGCTGGCCGATGCGCTGGAAGTACCGGAAAAATCCATTTTGTGGGTTTCGCCCACCATTTTCACGCTGGACATGCTGAACGAGCGCGCCTGCCAGAGCCTTGTGCATCTGGCGCCGATTATGGATGCCGGTTGCGACTTCGCCCCGGCCGACCCCGAGGCATCGCGCGCCACCTTTGAGGCCGCCGACCAGACGCCGGATGCCCAGCTGGTGCTGGCCTGGATTCCGTTTCTGGCCGAGCGCGGGGTGCTGGGGCACGAGCAGGTGCGCAAGCTCTCGCGCAAGGCGCTGGATGCGGCGATGCCGCTGGTGCAGCATGCA
>NZ_RJTZ01000024.1:0-35730 GCF_024343515.1 Aquitalea sp. S1-19
AGCCGTCCAGACGCTGGTGCGCACCGCGCGACTCGCGCCGGTTCAGTGCCGAATGCGCCATGGCTTCGGCCACATCCAGCTGGTAGCCCAGCTCGATCGCCAGCAGCCAGTCGCTATTCCACACCGAAGATCGGTCTTCGATGTGGATGTCGCGGTAGCGCACCTTAAGCTCGGCCAGCTTGTCGCAGGTGGCCTGCATGCTGTCGTGCAAGCGGTAGATGCCGCAGCCCTCTTCCATGGTTTGCGCCATTTCGCGGCGAAGGTCGGCGATGCGCTCGCTGCCATCGCGGCGCAGCAGGTTTTGCGCCGGCAAGGCGGCCGCTTCGGCTAGTTTGAGCAAGGCCGCACTATTGCGTGGCTTGGCGGAGCGGGCATAAAGGCTGGCGGATTCACCGGCCACCTTGCCGAACACCGACAGTTCGGCCAGCGAGTTGGAGCCCAGCCGGTTGGCGCCGTGAATGCCGACGCTGGAACATTCGCCGGCGGCAAACAAGCCGGGCAAGGAGGCTGCGCAGTGAATGTCGACCGGTATACCGCCCATGGTGTAGTGCACCGCCGGGCGCACCGGAATCGGCTCGGTGACCGGGTCAACGCCCATGAATTCGCGTGCCAGCTCGCAGATTTGCGGCAGGCGCTCGTGCAGTTTTTCCGCGCCCAGATGGCGCAAATCCAGATGCACCACCGGGCCGTAGCGGCCGTCTATGGTGCGCTCCTTCTGCATCTCGTACCAGAAGGCCTGGCTCAGGCGGTCGCGCGGCCCAAGTTCCATCGCCTTATTGCGCGGCTTGTCCTCGGCCGGCCCCAGCCCATAGTCCTGCAAATAGCGGTAGCCATCCTTATTGACCAGCAGCCCGCCCTCGCCACGACAGGCCTCGGTAAACAGCAGCCCGGTGCCCGGCATACAGGTCGGGTGATACTGCACGAACTCCATATCGCGCAAAGGCACACCATGGCGATAGGCCACCGCCATGCCGTCGCCGGTGACGATGCCGCCATTGGTATTCTCGCGGAACACACGTCCGGCGCCGCCGGTGGCAAACACCACCGCACCGGCTTCAATCAGGATCATCTCGCCGCTGGCGATTTCCACGGCCAGTACGCCCTGGGCGCGGCCGTCGTCGACAATCAGGTCGAGCAGAAAGTATTCATCGAAGCGGCGGATGGAGGGATATTTGAGCGAGGTCTGGAACAGGGTGTGCAGCATATGGAAGCCGGTCTTGTCGGCGGCAAACCAGGTGCGTTCTATCTTCATGCCGCCAAACGGGCGCACATTGATGTGACCGTCTTCCTTGCGGCTCCACGGACAGCCCCAGTGCTCGAGCTGCACCATTTCGCGCGTGCATTCGCCGACGAAATAATCGACCACATCCTGCTCGCACAGCCAGTCGCCACCTGACACCGTATCGTTAAAGTGATGTTCCAGACTGTCATGCGCCTGCACCACGCCGGCTGCGCCGCCCTCGGCCGCCACCGTGTGGCTGCGCATCGGGTAGACCTTGGACAGTAGTGCAATGCTTTGAGCCGGATCCAGCTCGGCGGCGGCAATCGCCGCCCTCAAGCCGGCACCGCCGGCCCCCACGATCACGACATCCGCCTTGAATACCTGCATACATGCTCCTGTGGCCGGCCCGCTGGCGGGTCAGTCGGATAATCATGCCATAAATATAAAGGTATTCTTATTCAGTTGATTTGATCCCGGTCAGATGCGCCCAAACTGAAGGAAGCAGCCAGATGCTAAATCACGGCCTCTGGCCAGTGCTCGCGCACAACCTTTCCAGCGGCTTGCGGATAAGGGGCGAGTAGCTCAACCAGCATGCGCTGCGTCGCTTGCGAGCTCTGGCCATAACGCGGCAAACAGAGGCTGAATGCGGGAAAGTAGTCCAAAGCAGGCAAATCCAGAGCACGCAACACACCGGCAGCGACCCAGGGCACGGCATAATGCTCGGGCAAATATCCGATTTGCTCGCCCGAAAGCAAGAGTAAGGCCGTGCCTTCCATATGGGCCGAAACGGCACGCGAGCAAAAGCCATCGGCTTCGTCCAGTGGCGTCACGCCGGGCTTGCCGCGCCCGGCAATGGCAAACGGCAACAGATCTTTTTTGCGCGATACCGGGGGATCCAGCTGGAACACCGGATGCGATGCGGCAGCATACAGGCGCTGGCGCTCGGAAAACAAAGGGATGTATTCCAGACCGGGCATTTCGTAATCGCTAGAGCACAGACCTATGCTCAGCTTGCCCTGCAACAACAACACCTCGATTTCATTGGACTCCATTACATCCAGCGTCACACTGACTTCCGGATACTTGCGCGTGAACTCGCGCAGGCTGACCGGCAGACGGCAAGCAGGATTCATCGCAATGGTGTCAACCACCCCGATGCGCACATGACCGAAAATCTGCTCGCGTATCAGGCCCAACTTGTTCTCGTACTGCCCAAGCTGAGACAGCAGGCGCAGGGTTTCTTCGTAAACCTGCTGCCCTTCTACCGTCAACTTGAAGCCGCTGCGACCGCGCAGGCACAAACACATGCCCAGCCGGGTTTCCAGATCGTGCATCTTGCAGCTGATGGCCGATTGACTCATACCCAGTTTGGCCTGGGCAGCCGAAAATCCGCCACTCTCGACAATGGTGATAAAGATGCGCAACAACCTGAGATCAAAATTATCCAGACGCACGGCCAGCCTTCCATTTTCGTTTTCCATGGCCGGCAATAAAACAGCCGGCAACAAGGTAGCGAAAACTACCGCCAACCCCTCAGCGCCGATTTGACCTTAATCAAACACGCATAAAAAAGCCCCCGCAACGCGGGGGCAATGGGGTACATCACGGAAAACGTTGGTTTACAGCGACAGAGCACCGGTGGCCAACTGCCAGGCGGCAAACAAACCAAGCACGACAGCAATTGCGGCCAACACCATCTCGTTACGGGTAAAGGCGGCCAGCTTCTGCTCGCTACGGGCCTTCAGGTAGAACAGGATGCCTGGGGCGTACAGCACCATGGACAGCAGCAGGTATTTAGGGCCTGCCGCATACAGCAGCCAGCAACCGTAAACCGAGGCAAGCACGCCAATCACCAAGTCTTTACCTGCAGCACCTTCCTCACCCTTATAGCCATCCTTGCGCACGGCGATCATCGCAGCATACAGCGCACACAACAGATAAGGGATCAGGATCATCGACGTAGCAAGATACAAGAGGTCGAGGTAAGCCGAACCATTGAACAGGGTGATGATCAGGAACAGTTGCACCAGACCATTGGTCAGCAGCAGCGCATTAACCGGAGCACCCTTGGCATTGGTCTTGCCCAGGAAAGCCGGCATGGTGCCGTCTTTACCGGCGAGGTATGGCACTTCGGCTGCGAGCAAGGTCCAGGCCAGCAGTGCGCCACCCACCGAGATAATCAGACCGGCATTCATCAGTGTCGCACCCCAGTCACCCACGGCAGCCTTGAGCACACCAGCGGTAGACGGGTTCTTCAGTGCAGCCAGTTCAGGCTGGGACAGCACGCCCAGCGACAACAGCGACACGGCAACGAACATCATGATGGACAGCGCAAAACCGATCATCGTCGCCTTGCCCACGTCGGCCATCTTCTCGGCACGGCTGGAGAAAATCGACGCGCCTTCGAGACCGATGAACACCCAGGTGGTCACCAGCATGGTGCTCTTGACCTGATCCAGCACGGAGCCCAGTTCAGGACGTCCCCAGAAGTCGAGCTGGAAAGTTTCGATCTTGAAGGCAACAAATACCAGCACCAGGAACAGGCCCAGCGGAATCAGCTTGGCAACGGTGGTGATGATATTGATCATCGCTGCGCCCTGAATACCGCGGCAAATCAGGAAATGGTAGGCCCACAGCAGCACGGACGAGCACAGGATGGCCGGCAGGGTGTTGCCCTCGCCGAAGAATTCCAGGCCGGAAAACGAACTGAAGGCAGAGAAGATCACCACGTAGTAGGACACGTTGCCGATCCAGGCCGAGATCCAGTAACCCCAGGCCGAGTTAAAGCCCATATACGGACCAAAACCGGCGCGGGCATAACCGTAGACACCGCCTTCGATATCGGGCTTGCGGTTGGCCAGCGTCTGGAACACGAAAGCCAGCATCAGCATGCCGACGAAGGTAATCGCCCAGCCTATCATGATTGCACCGGCACCAGCCGATTTCGCCATATTCTGCGGCAGCGAGAAGATGCCGGCCGCAATCAGGGCGCTGACCACCAGCGCGGTCAGCGCGCCGAGTTTCAGCTTGGGTTCGGCCGCGGGCGCGGCCCCTCCTTGTACGACTTCAGTCATGTTTTACTCCATTTCAATGAGTCGGAAGCCCATATGGCTTAGTGCAAGTATTCTTTGCGCACGTACTCGGAAGTCATGCACTGCAAGGCGCCGCCGTAGCTCAGCGCGAAGTAGATGGTGTCGCCAACCTGATAAGGCTGCGCAGTCTCGGTCACATCGAGAATCAGGTGGTCAGAGCTGCCGCCGATAATACGTAGCGCAGGATCCAGCGGGATCAGGTCGTCGAAATTCACATCCTGTTTGCCGATAGCGCAGATGGCACGCCGGCGGATACCCAGATCTTCGAATACCGGCTTGTTGCCAAAAGCATCCAGCGCGGTCGAATTGACCGGTACCGACGGTTTTTCCTTGAGCTCGATAATCTCGACCCCCAGACGCATGGTGTCCTGACTCGTACCCGGAATCGGGTCGTCATTCAGACCGATGCCCATCAGCAAGGATGCGCCCAGACGCAGCTGGTTGATTCCGTCCGGCAAGCCGCCTCTAAGCAGCAAGGGCAATGCAGCGGAGCTGGCGCCGGAAACCACATGCAGCTTCACGCCCAGTTCATGCTCGATACGGTGTGCAATATCGACCAGTTGCTGCTGGTTTTCGGTGGAGGGTTCGACGCCGCCATAGCAGGCGAGATTGGTGCCCAGACCTTCGAGTTCGACACCGGGCAACTCGCTGACCAGATGCGCCAGCGCCACGGTGTCGTCAGCATTGAAACAGCCCTCGCGTAAGTCACCCAAGTCATGCATCACGATGATTTTGTGTACGCGACCTTGCGCTACGGCTGCTGCAGACAGGGCCCGTATCGTGTGTTCTTCGGAGTTGAGCGAGATATCGGCGTAGCGCACCACATCCATGACATCACTTGCGGCGGGAATGCGCAGCAGCAGTTTTTGCGCCGGCAAGTCCTGCAGCTTTTCCAGATTATGGATACGCGAGTCGCCCAAGATGCGGATGCCGCCATCGAGATAGGCTTCAGCCACCTCGTGCGAGCCGCAGGCCAGCTTGGTAATACCGACCGGGTGGATGCCCGACGCCTCGCACAACTCGACCATCGCTTCGGCATTGGCACGCACCAGCGGCAGATCAACAAAGAGACAAGGCAAACTTTGGGACATGATTTCCTCCGGATTCCTGATTCTCAAAACCGGGCCTGGCTAACAAGGCCCGCAGTCTTTGCTTAATCCGGAATGTACAGAGGGGAGCAGAATGAATAAATTACTATGTAATCATATTCACTTTAGAAAAATGCAATGTATCGCCCATGAGCAAGACGACAAGAAGTAAACCCGCGGCAAGCAGCGCTATCACCGCGGGCATGGGTTTCATTTAAAGCGGGCAATCCAGACCGCGCGCCTGATACTCTGCGGCCAGCTTTTGCTTCAGACAATCCGGACACAGGCAATCGGCCACGCCCGGGGTGGGCGGCAGCACATTGGGCAGATCATTGCACCAGCAAGTCCCGTCCTTGGCGCCGCTGCCACAAGCAAAGCCGGCACCGCACGCCTCGCACACCTTTTGCCGCACGGCCGGCTTAAGCGACAGCAAACGCGCCCACACCGCCTTCTTGCCGGCATCACTCATGTCACGCCAGGCACCGATTTCATCGCGCGTGCGCTGGCAGCCTGTGCAGTAGCGGCCGCTCTCATCCAGCTTGCACTGGCCGATACAGGGCGAGACCACGCTCATGCTTCATTTTCCCATGCAGCCAGGATGGCATCGCATTCGGCCAGCCAGCAGGCTTTTTGTGCGGATGGCAACCAACTGGCCTCAAACCCGTTCTTGACCAGTTGCACGATATCGCCCGCTGACAAGTCCAGCGCCTGACGGCAAGCCAGCAAATTCGCCCCCAGATAGCCGCCGAAATAAGCCGGGTCATCCGAATTCACCAGCGCGCACAAACCGGCATCGAGCATTTTTTTCAGTGGATGCACGGCAAGATCATCCACCACCTTGAGCTTGAGATTGGACAAGGGACAAACGGTCAACGGCATGCGCGCCTTTGCCAGACGCGCGACCAGCGCTGCATCTTCCAGCGAACGTACACCGTGATCGATGCGGCACACCTGCAAACCCTCCAGCGCCTGCCATACATAGTCCGGCGGCCCCTCCTCCCCTGCATGCGCCACCACCGGCTTGCCCAGTTCGCGGCAACGCTCAAACAGGCGCTCGAATTTTTCCGGCGGATGGCCAAGCTCGCTCGAATCCAGGCCGAAGCCGTCTATCTCGTCAATAAACGGCAACGCCTCGTCCAGCACGGCAAAACCATCGTCCTCGCTCAGATGGCGCAAGAAAGACAGGATCAGGCGCGAGCTCATGCCCCACTGCTGCTGTGCTTTAGCAAGCGCACGGCACAGGCCGCGATGCACGGTGACATAGGGAACGCCGCGGGCGGTATGGGTTTGCGGGTCGAAAAAGATTTCGGCGTGCACGATACGGTCTTCATGTGCGCGCTCAAGATAGGCCCAGGCCAGATCGAAAAAATCATCCTCGGTCAGCAATACGCCGGCTCCGGCGTAATACAGATCGAGAAAGGACTGCAGATTGGAAAAATCATAGGCGGCACGGACTTCTTCCACGCTGGCATACGGCAGGGCGACAGCGTTTTTCTGCGCCAGGGCAAACATCAGCTCCGGCTCCAGCGTGCCTTCAATATGCAGGTGCAGCTCGGTCTTGGGCAAGCGGGCAATCAGTTCATCAACAGAATGGGGCATGGCATCACAAAGGCAGATGGGCGAGCGGCGATGATACCGTAAAGCCTGTCGCCTGCGCGCCAGGCAAAAAAATCCAGAAATGCGTCTATGCTGGCACGGTGCATCATCATTTATCAGGTACAGACAGGAGGAAAACATTATGGGATGGATTATCACCCTGATTGTGGGCGGCCTGATCGGCTGGCTGGCCAGCAAGGTCATGGGTACCGATGCCCAGCAAGGCATTATCGCCAATGTCCTGGTCGGTATTGTCGGCTCGGCACTCGGGCGCTGGGTGTTCGGCAGCGTGCTGGGCATCGGTGCAGCCGACAGCGCCGGCGCATTTTCACTGACAGGCCTGGGCTTCGGCATCCTGGGTGCCGTGATCTTGCTGTTTGTGCTGAAGCTGCTGGGTGTATTCAAGTAAGCGCCGTACCCATGAAAAGGATAGTCTATGAAATACGCTACACTTGCCGCTAGCATGATTCTTTTGGCTTCATTTTCCAGTCATGCGGAAACTGCCAGTAATGATGTCTGCTGGCCAGCCAAAGCCGGTAGTAAATGTTTTGCCCTTAAAAGCCCGGCGCTCAGCGAAGGCAAACCGCTGGACACGCGCTTTGCCTTCAACGGCTGGGGCTGCACCGGCAAGAATATCTCGCCACCGCTAGTCTGGAGCGATGCACCGGCCGGAACCAAAAGCTTCGCCATCACCTTGCATGACCCGGACGCACCGACGGGCGGTGGCTGGTGGCACTGGTTGATGACGGATATTCCGGCATCGACAACTTCTCTGGCCGAAGGCGCAGGCAATCCCAAAGGGGCGCTACCCAAAGGCGCACAGATGCCAAGCAACGACTTTGGCACCCGCCAGTACGGCGGCCCTTGCCCGCCACAAGCAGATGGAATGCACCGCTACCAGTACACCGTGTGGGCACTGGATATAGACAAGCTTCCGGTCAAGGGCGAGGTCACGCCGAATATGATAGGTTTCCTGCTGCATGCGCATAAACTGGGAAGCGCCATGATGACGATCCCGTACACCCGCAATTGAAGCCAAAAAAATAGCGCCCGGCACTTACCTGGCGCTATTTTTTGGGTCTGACAGGCTCTAAACCTGGGCTGCAAGACGTGAAACAAGGTCCTGCCCCGACACCACCTCCAGCTTTTTCAACTGATCCTGCAAGCCCGCATGCAGCTCCTGCAGCGCTTCGATGCCGGCATCGGCTTGTGCCTGCCGGCCCAATACCCGCCACTCGCACAAACGCGCAGCCTGTGCATGGACTTGATCATGCAAGGCCGCAGCCTGGGTCAAGGCCGGCAATGCCCCGTAACGCAGCAAGCCCTCGCCACCAAGCCATAAGCCCAGGCGACAACGCTTTGGATCCAGCGCGGGCTGAGCCACCTGTCCGCCGCGAAGATAGCGGACCATATGACCCATCCAGGCCTGATGTTCCACTTGGGCAAATAGCAGCGGTAAATGATGGCGCTCAATCACCGCCACATCTTGCCAGGCCGGGTCGGGTCGCCAGTGAGCGGCCCAGTCCGGCAAGGCAGGCCCGGGCATAGGGCGCGCAATACCATAGCCCTGCGCCAGCTCGCACCCCAATTGCAACAGCAGTTCGCCATGCGCGATGGTTTCCACGCCTTCGGCAATAAGCTGGCGCCGGAAAGTCGCCGCCAAACTGATCACGCCTTCCAGAATGGCCAAATCATCGGCATCTTCCAGCATGTCGCGCACAAAACTCTGATCCACCTTAAGCAGGACGACCGGCAAGCGTTTCAGATACGTCAGCGAGGACTAGCCGGTGCCAAAATCATCCAGCGCAAACACCACGCCGATCTCGCCGCATGCCGCGATCAGCTGCGACACCCCGCTCAGATCCTCCATGGCGCTGGTTTCCAGCACTTCCAGTTCGAGATCGCCAGGCCGGACCGCCGGCTGTGCCGCCAATAGCGCCCGCAAGCGCGTGGCGAAACCGGCCTGTTGCAATTGGTACGCTCCGATATTGACGCTAACCGGTATATCCAGCCCAGCCTCCCGCCATGCCAGCATCTGGGCCAATGCGGTAGCAATAACCCACTCCCCCAGTTCAATGGCCAAGGGGTCATTCTCGGTGGCCGACAGAAATTCGCCAGGTGGCAGCAAGCCTTGCTCTGGATGTTGCCAGCGTATCAGTGCCTCGGCCCCCACCACTTCACCGCTACGCATATTGACCTTGGGCTGGTAATACAGCACAAACTCGCCATCATTCAATGCCTGACGCAAACGCTTCAGACTGGCATGATGGTGGCGGATATTGCGATCTTCCTCCGCATCAAACAGGTGGAAGCGGTTACGTCCGGCCAGTTTGGCCTGATACATGGCCTGATCGGCCTGACGCAAGAGCTGGTCAGCATCGACTGCCTCCTGCTGCTGCGGATAAAACGTGACCCCCACACTGGCCGAAACCTGCAAGGGCTCACCATTCACCATCACGGCGTGAGCTGCGGCATCCAGCAAACGGGCCAGAATGGGCTTGCAGGCTGCAGGCTCAGACAGATCCGGCAGCACCGCGACAAACTCATCGCCTCCCAGACGGGCCAGCGTATCGCCATCCCGCAGGGCGTTTCGCATGCCTTCGGCCAGCACAAGCAGCAGCTGGTCGCCCGCTGCATGCCCATACTGGTCGTTAACCTCCTTGAAGCCATCCAGATCCAGATAAACAACAGCCAGCGCATACCCGCTTCTGGAGCTCTGCCTCATGGCCTGCTGCAATCGGTCCGCCAGCAAGAGACGGTTGGGCAGACGGGTCAGCGCATCATAATGCGCCATGTATTCAAGCTGGTTTTGATGCGCCTTCAGTGCGGAGATATCGGAAAACAGCGCCACATATTGCCGCGTACTGCCTGCGCTATCGCATATGGCACTGATTGTCACCATCTCGGCACAGATCTCGGTATTCTTGTGGCGGTTCCACAGTTCACCCGACCAATAGCCGCATGTGCCCAATTGCTGCCACAGCTCACTATAAAACGCATCCGGATGCCGGCCCGACTTGAACAGACGGGTGTTCTGCCCCAACACTTCAGCGCGAGAATACCCACTCATCTGGCTGAACGCAGCATTGATATCAATGATTGTGCCATCAAGGCTGGTGATCATGATGCCTTCACGCGCGTGAGTGAACACGCTCGCCGCCAGATGCAGTTTGTCCTCCGCCTGTTTGCGCTCAAGCGCGATGCTGACCAGATGGGCAGACTGTTCAATAATCGCGATATCGCTGGTGCCAGGCTGACGCACTTCGCGCGCATAGATGGCAAAAGTCCCCAATACCTTGCCGGCGGATGACAATATCGGCTGCGACCAGCAAGCCGCCAGCCCGGCACGCGCTGCCAATTCCTTATATGGCGCCCAATAAGCATGCTGCTGGATATCCTCGACGATCACCCGCTGCCCGGTGATGGCCGCCGTTCCACAAGAGCCGACGCCGACCCCGATCTCGATGCCGTCAATAGCGGCAACATAAAACTCAGGCAGGCTCGGCGCTACGCTCTGGCCAAGATGGCGACCGTCTTCATCCAGCAGCAGGATGCTGCACAACATGGCCGGGTCAACCTGCTCCACCCCCTGCACAATGGCCTGCAGCAGCACCGGCAAGGAAGCACCCTTCACCAGCAGTTCAAGGGTCTGGCCGCGGAACTGTTCATATTTTTCAATGCGCTTACTTTCGGTCATATCGGTAGAGATTCCGCACAAGGCATAAATCTCACCGGCAGCATTGCGTAGCGGCAACTTGACGGTCCAATAGGTCGCGCAACGCTCCTGTACCTGCAAATTGCTCTCTTCCGTGCGCAGCACCAGGCCCTGATCCAGCACCTGACGGTCATTCTGGGACAAGCGGGCAACCGTATCCGGGTCGAAGAAATGCTCATCCCTCTGCCCGACGACCTCCTCAAGAGAAGCGCCAAACAAGGTCAGCACCGGCCGGTTGGCAAAGAGATAACGCCCTTCTGTATCTTTCAGATAAATATTCGCATCCACATTGGCCAGAATTTCCGACAACATGCTCCGGCTTTCCTGCAGGGCATGTTCACGCTGGGCCAGCTTGGCGAGCAAGCGGTTAAAACCGGCAATCAAACTGCCGATTTCATCATGGCGCTGGATAGGCAAGGCCGACACGGCAGGTGGCTGCTCAGCCAGTTGCGTCAACATACTGGCGGCCTGTTGCAAAGGTGAAAGCTGACGCCGCAGCAGCCACCAGATCAGCACACCGGCCAGCAAGGACAGCAGGCCGGCGGCCAGCAGCATGCGCTGCTGCATGGACTGGATAGGGGCAAATGCCTCTTCAATAGGAAGTGAGGCCGTCAATACCCAACCGGCCAGCGGGATATCCTGGCTGGAAAGCAGCTCCTCCCCCCCCTGCTGGCTCGTGCCAATTGCCGAGCCGGCATTCTGCCGCAACAGGCGATCAGTCAGGACATGAGTACCGGGTGCAGGTAGCGGCTGCATAATGCGCAGCTTGTCGGAAGAGGTCACGACCAGCCGGTTCCGGCGATCGACAATGGCGTAATGGCCGCTCTTGCCGTAAGTACTGCCCGTAATTTGATCGAGAAAATTGGGCTTGCCCAGATTGGTCACGCCGGACAAAGCCCCCACCACCCGGCCTTGCCCGTCACGAATGGGCACGCTCATGCCGAAAACTGGCGCGCGCAGGGCTTTACCCATGATGGGCCGGCTGAAAGTGGCACGCCCCTCAAGCAAGGCGGCAGCAATCGTGTCGATATACAAATGGTTGGTACCGACACGCCCGGCTGAACGCGGCGTCTCGGCAATGGCGACCCCGTCGGTCCGGTAAGCAAGAACGCCACCGTTAAACATCGCCAGCAGCAAGGACTGCTTATCCAGCAGCGCCTGCATCGTGCGATCATCGGCCAGTTGTGCCGGCTGTATGCTAGCTGCTACGGCATGCAGCACCTGCATACGCTCGTCCAGCTCATGGTTGACATGGTTGGCCATAAAGCTGACCGCCGACAGCTGCTGCTGGCTCAGCTGCTGCTGCATATCCTCACGCAGCATCCGGCTGACGTAGAACGTCAGCAAACAGATCCCGGTCATCAGTACAAAGAGAGCCGTAAAAGTGACCCGTGTCTTGAGCGAGCGCCACTGGAGGCGACCTAAATTCATATCGGCTTTCTACCGGCCGGCACAAGGGCGGCAACATCAAACGCATGACAATCAGAATATGCCGCAACAATGGCATAGCCAATTTATACATACGGCTTTTATTTAACAGCCAAATAATACCATGGACATTGCAGATAGGCGCCCTGCCGCGAGTAAAGGCCTGTTCACCATCTCGCGAGCTCGTGCGAGACAAGGCGGAAACTGCGGAGAAAGCACCGTGCACATAGGGCACATACGCATTTCGAAACCGTCTTTAACGCCGTATCACTGGCACACTGCAGATATAAACAGCGACTAAAAGCGCGCTTATTTTCCGCGCGTGAATACGCACAGCAACAGCTTGCGCGCCTCCTCCAACAGCAGCGTACTCGATGCAACCGCCACGGCCAGCGCCCACTGGCAGGCGCTCAGGTCGACAGTGTCGAACACCGCCTGTGCCGGAGCCCAGTGCACCACCAGCACCTGCAGCGCGATCACGCCGGTTAGTGCCAGCCACAGTTTGCCATTGCTGAAGAACTGGCGGTTGAACGCCGAACCGTACTCGGCGCGCGCATTGAAAATATTGAAAAACTGGAACAGCACAAAGGTGGTAAACGCCATCGTCGTGGCCGAGGCCGCGGCGCGCGTGTCCAGTGTCCACAGATAGACCGCCAGCGTACCGGCCGCCATCGTCGCGCCGTAAAGCGCGATGCGCCACAGCCGCTGCCATGACAGGATCGCCGCATCGGCACTACGCGGCGCATCCTGCATCACCCCCTCACGCGCAGGCTCGACGCCCAGCGTCATCGCCGGCGGGCCGTCCATGATGATATTGACCCACAACAGCTGGATTGCGGTAAACGGCGTGGCCAGCCCCAGCAAAGGGGCGGCAAGCACGGTGAGGATGGCCCCGACATTGGTCGAGAGCTGGAAGCGGACAAACTTGACGATATTGTCGTAGATGGTCCGCCCCTCTTCCACCGCATGCACAATGGTGGCGAAATTGTCATCGGTCAGCACCAGCGTCGCCGCCTCCTTGCTGACCTCGGTGCCGGTGATACCCATCGCAATGCCGATGTCGGCCCGCTTGAGCGCGGGCGCGTCGTTGACCCCATCGCCGGTCATCGCCACCACATGCCCCCTCGCCTGCAGCACCTTGACAATGCGCAGCTTGTGCTCGGGCGCGACACGTGCGAACACCGCACTCTTTTCAACCACCTCACCCAGCGCCTGATCATCCAAGGCATCGAGTGCCCGCCCCTCGAGCGCGTCACCATGCAGCCCCAGTTCGCGGGCGATCGCCGCCGCCGTGACCCGGTGGTCGCCGGTAATCATTTTCACCTCGATGCCCGCTTGCTGACAGCGCGCAATCGCTGCACGCGCCTCGGCGCGCGGCGGGTCGATAATGCCGACCAGTGCCAGCAAGGTCAGATCATTCACCCATTCAAGCAGCTCGCCGTCAGGATCGAATGCGTCGGCCGGAATCATCCGTTCGGCCAGCGCCAGCACGCGCAGCGCCTGATCAGCCAATACATCGTTTTCGCCGGAAAAATGCACGCGCGCCACAGCGTCCAGCGGCAATATCCCGTCCTCGCCAAGCCATGCATGCGCGCGCTCAAGCAACACATCCGGCGCGCCCTTCACGCACAGGCGCACATGGCTGCCCTCATGGTGAAAGGTCGCCATAAACTTGACCGCAGAATCGAACGGAATTTCGGCAATACGCGGTCTATGCTCCCGTATCTCGTTTACATCCAGCCCCGCCTTCGCCGCCAGCGCAAGCAAAGCACCTTCGGTCGGATCGCCGATCAGAATGCCATCTCGGAGATGAGCGTCGCTGCACAGCACGACCGGCAGCAGCACCTCGCGCAAGGCTGAAGCAGGCAAAGGCCCCTCTATGCTCCCGCCCCCGCCGTAGCCCTCGCCGCTGACTGCGTGGCATGCGCCCGCAGTGTAAAGCGCACGCGCGGTCATCTGGTTAAGCGTCAGCGTGCCGGTCTTGTCTGAGCAGATCACCGTCGTGCAGCCCAGCGTCTCGACCGCGGCAAGCTTCTTGACAATGGCGTGATGCCTGGCCATGCGGTGCATGCCTAGCGCCAGCGTTACCGTCACCACCGCCGGCAGGCCCTCGGGGATCGCCGCCACCGCCAGCGCGATCGCGACCATTGCCGTCTCGCCCAGCGGCTCGCCGCGCGCGATGCCAACCACGAACATCAGCGCGACCACCGCGCAGGCGATCAGGCCAAGCCGCTTGCCCAGCACGTCGAGCTGGCGCTGCAAGGGCGTCGCGCCTTCCACGGTCTGGGCGAGCAAGCCGGCCAGCCGCCCCATCTCGGTGTACATGCCGGTCGCGGTGACCAGCGCCTCGATGCGGCCGCGGGTGAGCACCGTGTTCATGAATACCATATTGCTGCGCTCGGCCAAGGGCGTCGCCGCGCTTAGCGTGCCGGCAAGCTTGGCTACCGGGTGCGCTTCGCCGGTGAGCGCCGCCTCGGCGACTTCCGCGCCGTGCGCCGACAGCACCCGCGCGTCGGCACCGACCCTGTCGCCGGCCTCCAACAACAGCACATCGCCCGGCACCAGTTCCGGCGCGTCGACCTGACACACCTCGCCGCCGCGCCTCACGCGCGCGACCGGCGCGAGCATGCCCTTGAGCGCAGCGAGCGCGGCCTCGGCACGGTACTCCTGCACGAAACCGAGGGTCGCGTTCAAGAGCACCACCACCACGATCACCGCCGAATCCTTCAGATCCCCGACAAAGCCGGCCACCACTGCCGCTACAAGCAGGATCAGCACCAACAGGCCCTTGAACTGGTCGGCGAACTTGCGCCACGGCTCGCGCGGCGATGCTTCGGCAAGACGGTTTTTGCCGTACGCATGCAGGCGCCGTCCAGCCTCGTCGGGCGAAAGGCCGGCGACAGGGTCGCTGGATAGCGCGGCGGCGACTTCGGCGGCAGGCAGGGCGTGACAGTCAGGAATGGAGGGGCGGATCTCAGCGCCTGCAGATTCACTCATTGCAAGGTTCCCCACACGAAGCCGCTGTAGAGCAGCAGCAAAACAACGCCACGGCCGCGTCCGATCAGCCCGTCTGCGGCGGGGCGCAACAGCAGCAGAGCCGCGACGCCGCAGACGAGCGTTAGCGCCACCTCGGTGCGCGACACGGCGATCGGGTGGATCAGACCGGCGACGCCGACGATCGCCAGCCCGTTGAAGAGGTTGCTGCCGATCAGGGTGCCGACGCCGATGTCGTCGTGGCCGCGCAGACGCGACATCAGCACCGTCACCAACTCCGGCAGCGAGGTGCCGAAAGCGACCAGCAGCACGCCGACCACGTAGCCGCCGACGCCGAACGATGCAGCGACGCCACTTGCCCCCAAAACAAACAGCCGGCCGGCGAGCAACATGCAGGCAAAGCCGAACAGCCCGAGCAGGACAATACGGCCAGCCGGGAGGGTCGGTGCGCTGGTCTCGCGCGTGCCGAAACGCGAGGCGCATGCCGCGCGCACCGTCCACGCCAGCCACGCAGCAAACACGGCCAGCAACAGCAGCGCTTCGGCCCGTGAGATGACACCATCCAGCAGGAACAGGAAAGTCAGCAGCGGCACGGCCAGCGCAAGCTTGTAGTCGGCGCCAAGACCACTCGCGTCGGCACGTACCGGCGCGAACAGCAGGGCCAGGCCGAAGATCAGCGCGATATTGGTAACGTTGCTCCCCAGCGCGTCACCCAGGCCAATCTGCGGCATGCCGGACAGCGCGGCGACCGTCGAGACGGTCAGCTCGGGACTGGACGTCGCACACGCCGCCAGCGTGGTCGCGACCACCACCCTGGATACCCTGAGCGCGCCGGCCGCGCCGACAATCGCGCGCAAAAACGTCTCGCCACCGATCGCAGCCAACAAGACTGCGCCCAGCAAAGCGAGACCATCAGCAGCAGACATCTAAGCCCTTCTTCTATGGAGGAGGGATTAGCCCTTCAGCACACCAGCACATCACACGGCGCGTAGTAGGCCAAAAAGCGCGGCACGCTGCCCATGATCGCTTCTTCAACGCGCGTGCCACCATGCTTGCCGACGACGATCAACTCCGCGCCCAGTTCGCGCACAGCTTCGGGCAAGGCCGGATTGATATCTCCATACACGATGCGGGCGTCCTGAGTCAGCCCGGATGCGGCAAGCAGTGCATCCATGCGAGGCTGTGCAGCCTGCGCCTCTTTTTCCACATAGCGGCGGATGTCTTCCTCGGGAAAACCCTTGTAACGCAGCGACGCCTCGAAAGGCGCCGTATACGCGTATACGGCAGTCAGTTGCGCGCGCGCGCCAACCCGGTGTGCCGCAGCAAGAACCACCGGTGAGCGCGGACCGAGATCTACTGCAGCCACCACATGCTGATAGTCCGCCTCGAGCAGCTCGCGCACGACCAACACCGGGCTGGTCGACTGGGCAAGAATGCGTGCCGCAGTGCCGCCCAGGAAAAACTGCTGCAGCAGCCCCTTGCCGTGGGCACCGATCACCACGAGGTCGGGATGGAAAGTCTCGATGGCATCGGCAACCACACGGTGCGCGGCGCCCTCACCGATCTCGCCACGCACATCCACGACGCCGGCCGCATCGGCTTCGGCCAATAGCGTACCAATATGGGCTTCGGCCGCGGCACGCATCTGCTGCGCGACCTGGCCGTGATCGACGAACACCGCCTGCAAGGTGGGAAAGCGCGGCAAGGCATGCACCAGCAGCAGCTTGGCGCCATCGCGCGCGGCAAGACGGGTGGCGCGGCGTACCGCAGCGTTGCCCAGCGGGGAAAAATCGGTAGTGACCAGAATACGTTCTAGTGCAGGCATAGTGTTCTCCATAACGACCTTGTCATGTTTGTTCGTCCATAGCCATTTAGAATAGTTCCCGATAGGATTCAGCCACTTACAGTGGCAAATACTACTGTACCCATTACCACGCCGACACATAGCACACCCCTGCACCAGCCATACCCTCGATATCCCGGTCCTGGACGGCTACACCATCAGTAGCATGCCCCGGATATGGCGATGACAGGCCGGCCAGATAAAGTGGAAAAACATGACACCCGCGGCGACTGCCTGTTTTTTAAGCAATCACCCGCGACGCGGCACCAGGACTACACCTGCAGTCATGTGTCCACAGCCTATCCACAAGCTTGTCCGCTATACCTGTGAAAATCCGTGCGTCCGGCAAGCATGAACTTCGCCAGCGCTGACGTGCCACCGGAATCCGTAGCACGGTATGCAACCCCGTCCAGAATCAATAAAACAGCAGGAGAAAACCATGATCAAGCGCATTCTGTTGACCCTGAACGACTCGCCCTCGTCGTACGAGGCCCGCGCACGCGCGCTCAAGCTTGGCAGCGAGCGCGGCGCACACCTGACTGCGCTTGCGCTGATCGATCTGGCCCGCCTGACTCAGGGCGAGGCCGTACCAGCCGGTGCGCTTGCCTTTCAGGAGCAGCGCAACCGGTGCTGGCTGGACGAATGGCGCGCGCAAGCCGACACGCTGATCGACGCCTGCCGGCAGCAGGCGCTCGCCGCCGGCGTCGGCTTTACCGGCTTGTGCATAGAAGATGAAGCACCTGCCACTGCGCTCGTGCGCGAGGCACGCGGCCATGATCTGGTGGTTAGTGCAACCGATGCCCAATTGGGTTCGGCCGGCGCGTCCGAAGATGCGTTGCAGCTCACGCATTATCTGGCCGATGCGCCGCGTCCGCTCTTGCTGCTGCCCAAGGCCGCCAGCGAACACAGCCGCCATCCGGACGGCCCTATCCTGATCGCCTACGACGGCAGTGCATGCGCCGCACGCATGCTGCAGCAACTGGCATTTATGCAACTATGGCCGCACTCGCCCAAGCGGCTGATCGTCATCCAACCCAGTCAGGCAGATGCCGAAACACTGGCAGCCGAGGCGGCCGGCTATCTTGCCTGCCATGGAGTCGAAGCCACACCCGTCGCAATCGGCAGCACACTGTCTGCCGCCGACGTGCTGCTGGCCGAATGCGCAGCCCACCATGCGCGGGCGCTGGCGATGGGCGCATTCGGCCACAATAGCTGGCGCGAACGCCTGTTCGGCTCGGTCACCCGCACCTTGCTGGCAAAGGCAGACTGCCCGTTGCTGCTCGCGCATTGAGCCCTCGCGCAATAAAAAACGCCGCCAAGGCTTTACCCTGACGGCGTGATTGCAGTGCGGAGCGTTTACTGGGCTGCGGATGCGTTGCCAGCCTTGGCACCACCGCCTACGGTTTCCAGTACGACCCAGTCGCCGTTCTTCACCTGATAAACGGTAATGCCGCCATCTTTCAGGTCGCCCTTGTCGTCATATGCCCAGTTGCTGGTGGTCACGCCATCGATGTAGGCATTTTTCGCCAGCTCCGGCAGATACTTGGCAGGCTCGGTGGAGTCGGCCTTTTTCATGGCGGCAATCATGGCGCGCGCCGCGTCATAGCCATATGGCGAGTAGGTCGCCACATCGCTCTGGAAACGCGCCTTGTAACGGGTTTCGTAATCCTTGCCCTTAGGCATATCGGCCAATGGCAAACCGGCCAGCGAAGCGATGGTGCCTTCAGCCTCCTTGCCTGCCAGCTTGACGAAGTTCGGCGTCTTGGTCATTTCGCCGGATACCAGCGGTGCCTTGATACTCAGACGCTTCATCTGCTTGGCCATAGGCGCGGACTGCGCATCGGCACCACCAAAGAACACCACATCAGGGTTCTGCCCCTTGATGCTGGTCAGGATCGCGGCAAAATCGGTGGCCTTGTCATTGGTAAACTCGCGCTTGACCACTTTGCCGCCGGCTGCCTGTACCGCTTTTTCAAACTCGTCGGCCAGGCCCTGACCATAGGCGGTGCGATCATCAATGATCACGATATTCTTGGCGCCCAGCTTTTCAACGACAAACTTGCCCATGACCGAGCCTTGCTGGGTATCGGACGTCATCGAACGGAAGGTGGTCTTGTAGCCTTGCTGGGTAAACGCTGGCGCGGTCGCCATCGCAACCATAGGAATGCCGGCATCGGCATAAATCTTGGAAGCAGGAATCGAGGTGCCGGAGTTGAAGTGGCCAACCATGCCGCTCACTTTGCTATCGACAAACTTCTGTGCAACCTGGGTGGCCGTTTTAGGGTCGGCCTGATCATCTTCCGCCACCAGTTCGAACGTCACCGGCTGCCCGCCAATCACCGGCTTTTCTGCATTTGCGTCTTCGATCGCCAGCGTCACACCATTTTTGTACTCTTCGCCATAATGCGCCTGCGGGCCGGTCAATGGCGCGGCAAAGCCGATCTGAACCACAGTCGCACCCGCAGCAGCCGTCGCGGCCGAAGCGTCGGCAGCCGGCGCGGCCGCTTCGTCTTTTTTACCGCAAGCGGTCAGGGCCAGCGCGGCCGCAACGGCCAGGGTCAGGGTCGAACGTCGGGTGAAATGCATGGTGTTCCTCTTTGTCTAGATGCAAGTGTCTGTTATGCAGACTTTTATATGGCTGCAGCGCCGATAACGCCGCCGGCATATTGCGCTGACCGGCGGCAAAAAACAAGATGCTGTTTACTCGGTCAAGCTCATCAGGCTGGCATTGCCACCCGCTGCCGTGGTGTTGACCGACAAGGCCCGCTCGACCAGCAGACGGTAAAGGTTGCAAACACCCGCTTTGGCTTCGATCAGCGGGATAATTGCGCCATTGCGTGCCGCCAGTTCAAGGCGCAAGGCACTTGCCCCTGCGCTGTTGCCATCATGCAACACTGCATCAACTTCTGCTTGTTGTGGCGCATCCGCCAACCCAAGCCACGGTGCCAATGCCTCGGCCAGTACCGCATTCTCGGCATGACGCAGCACCAGCACCCGGTTACCTGTGGCAAATGCCGCCACCAGCATGCCCAGCAAACTCTCCCTATCTTCACTCAGACAAGCCACGACCCCGCGCGGCGCAAAACGCAGGGTATTGTGCTCGCCGGTCGGCCCGGGCAGGACACAGTTCAGGCCCAACGGGCTATGCGCGCGAGCCCAATTCAAGCGCGCGCGTAAAGCCGTCTGCGCCTCGGTCGGTGCCAGTGCCGGCAAGGCCGCTTGCAGCGCATCCAGCGCCGGCAAGGCGACAGGGGCAAGCGGCCCCAATTCAGGGTTCCACGCGCCGCGGGTCAAGCGGTACAGATAAAGCGGGCCGCCGGCCTTGGGGCCGGTGCCGGACTTGCCCTCGCCACCAAATGGCTGCACGCCGACCACGGCGCCGACGATATTGCGGTTGATATACACATTGCCGGCCTTCACCCCTTGCGCGATACGCGCCATGGTTTCGTCGATGCGGGTGTGCACGCCGTGGGTCAGGCCGTAACCGGTGGCATTGATCTCGCTGATCACCCGGTCCAGATCCGCCGCGTCGTAACGCAGCACATGCAGCACCGGGCCGAATACCTCGCGCTTAAGCTCGGACAAATCGGAAATTTCCAGCAACACCGGCGCGACAAAGCTGCCGTTCGCGCACGCGTCCGGCAATGCCAGCTGGTGCAGGTCGCGCGCTACGGAGCGCATATGTTCGATATGCGCCAGCAGGCCGGCGCGCGCCTCCTCGTCGATCACCGGGCCGATATCGGTATTGAAGCGCGCCGGGTTACCGATAGAAAGCTCGTTCATCGCCCCCTTGAGCATGGTGATTACCTTGTCGGCGATATCATGCTGCAAATAAAGCACGCGCAGCGCCGAGCAGCGCTGGCCAGCCGAATCGAAGGCCGAGTTCAATACATCGCTCACCACTTGCTCGGGCAAGGCCGAGCTGTCGACGATCATCGCGTTCTGGCCGCCGGTTTCGGCAATCAGCGCCACCTCGTTCTCACGCCTGGCCAGCGTGCGGTTGATCAGCTGCGCCACCTCGGTCGAACCAGTAAAGATCACGCCCTGTACCCGCGCGTCCGCCGTCAGCGCGGCACCGACCACCTCGCCGCGACCGGGCAGCAATTGCAGCACGTCGCGCGGCACGCCGGCTTCATGCAGCAGGCGCACGGCAAACGCGGCGATCAGCGGCGTCTGCTCGGCCGGCTTGGCCAGCACGGTATTGCCGGCGGCCAGCGCCGCCACCACTTCACCGGTAAAGATCGCCAGCGGGAAATTCCACGGGCTGATGCATACCACCGGTCCCAGCGCCGGGTTGGCCGCGTTGTCGAAGTTCGCCGCCACAACGCTTGCGTAATAGCGGCAGAAGTCCACCGCCTCGCGCACTTCGGCAATGGCGTTGGCCAGCGTCTTGCCCGCCTCGCGTACCGCCAGCGCCATCAGGGCCGGCATATGTTCTTCCATCAGGTCAGCCATGCGCATCAAGCATGCCGCACGCGCCGCCGGTGCCGTTGCCGCCCACTCGGGCGCCGCAGCCGCCGCAAACGCCAGCGCACGGCCGACGTCGGCGAGGCTCGCTTCGATCACGCTGCCAACCACGTCGCTGCGCTCGGCCGGGTTAAGCACCGCCAGCGCCGCGCCGTCGCGCACATCGCCGTCGGCCAGCATCGGGTACGCGTGCCAGGCTTGCGCTGCGGCGCCGGCAAGCGCGATCTCAAGGCTCGCCAGCTGCTGCTCGTTGGCCAGATCCAGCCCGCGCGAATTGGTGCGCGCCGGCGCAAACAGCGCCGCCGGCGGCGCGATCTTGCCGTGCGGCGCACCGCCAAGCTCGGCGGCCTGCACCACCGGGTCGGCCACCAGCTCGGCAATCGACACATTCTCGTCAACGATGCGGTTCACAAACGACGAGTTGGCACCGTTCTCCAGCAGGCGGCGCACCAGATACGCGAGCAGCGTCTCGTGCGAGCCGACCGGCGCGTAGATGCGGCACGGCTTGTCCAGGTGTTCCTTGCCGACCACCTGGTCGTACAGCGTCTCGCCCATGCCGTGCAGGCACTGGAATTCATAATCCTTGCCGGCAGCCAGATGGTAGACGGCCGACAGGGTGTAGGCGTTGTGCGAGGCGAACTGCGGATAGATCGCGTCCTGCGCTGCCAGCAGCTTTTTCGCGCAGGCAAGATAGGACACGTCGGTGTAGACCTTGCGCGTATACACCGGGAAGCCGGACAGGCCGTCGACTTGGGCGCGCTTGATTTCGGCATCCCAGTACGCGCCCTTGACCAGGCGCACCATAAAGCGGTGATTCGTGCGGCGCGCCAGATCGACCAGATAGTCGATCACATACGGGCAGCGTTTCTGGTAGGCCTGCACCACGATGCCGATACCGTTAAAGCCGGCCAGCTCCGGGTCCGCCGCCAGCGCCTCGATCAAATCGAGCGAGATTTCCAGCCGGTCGGCTTCTTCGGCATCGATATTGAGGCCGATATCGTACTGCTTGGCCAGCAAGAACAGCCCTTTCAGGCGCGGCAACAGTTCCGCCATCATGCGCGCGTGCTGCATGCGGCTGTAGCGCGGGTGGATGGCGGAGAGCTTGACCGAAATCCCCGGCCCCTGGTAGACGCCGCGCCCGGCCGAAGCCTGGCCGATGGCGTGGATGGCGGTGACGTAATCAGCCAGATAACGCTGGGCATCGGCCTCGGTCAGCGCCGCCTCGCCCAGCATGTCGTAAGAGAAGCGGTAGCCGCGCGCCTCGCGTGCCTTGCCGTTGTCCAGCGCCTCGCCTATGGTCTCGCCGGTGACGAACTGCTTGCCCAGCATGCGCATCGCCATGTCCACGCCCTTGCGGATCAGCGGCTCGCCGCCCTTGGCGATCATGCGCGTCAGCGCCGAACCCAGCCCCTGCTCGCTATGCGAGCCCACCAGCTTGCCGGTCACCACCAGCCCCCACGCAGCGGCGTTCACAAATAAGGAGGCGCTATTGCCCAGATGGCGCTTCCAGTCGCCCTTGGCGATCTTGTCGCGGATCAGGCGGTCGGCGGTGGCTTTGTCCGGAATGCGCAGTAGCGCCTCGGCCAGACACATCAGCGCCACGCCTTCTTCGGAGTCCAGCGTGAATTCGTGCATCAGCGCATCCACCCCGCTGGCCTTGCTGCGCTCACGCCTCACCTCGCCCACCAGCTGGCTGGCCATGCCCTGTACCGATTCGACCATTTCGGCGGACATGGCCGCCTGCGGCAACAGGCTTTGCACGCACTCGCGCTCGACACGGCGGTAGGCGGAAGTGATGGCATCGCGTAGCGGGGTCTGGCTATGGGCAAACGGCAAAAATTGCATGGTGCGTCCTTAAGTAGGCAAAGCGATCCGAATCGAGATTGAAGATTGTATCCAATCGGTAATATTTTGCTCGCTTTTGTCATGTTTTGGCGAATTTAAATACGCTACTGTCGCCCATGGACAACAGCCGACGGCACTACAATATGCGAAACATCTAACCGGAAGAAAAAAATGAACACACACCGCTGCCCATGGTGCGGGGACGATCCTTTATATATCACCTACCACGATACCGAGTGGGGCGTGCCCAGCCATGATGACCGTCACCTGTTCGAGATGCTGCTACTGGAAGGCGCGCAGGCCGGCCTGTCGTGGATCACCATTCTCAGAAAGCGCGAAGGCTACCGCCGCGCCTTTCACGGTTTCGATCCGGTACGGGTGGCTGCGATGAGCGATGCCGAACTGGCCGCACTGCAGCAAGATGCGGCTATCGTGCGCAACCGGCTGAAAATTGCCAGCGCACGGCGCAATGCGCGCGTGTTTGTCGCCATGCAGCAGGCGCATGGCAGTTTTGCTGCCTGGCTGTGGGCACATGTGGATGGCCAGCCACGGGTCAACCGCCCAGCCAGCATGGCCGAGGTACCGGCCAGTACCCCGCTGTCGGATACGATCAGCCGCGAACTGAAACAGGCGGGCATGAATTTTGTCGGCAGCACCATCATTTACGCCTTCCTGCAGGCGACCGGCGTCGTCAACGATCATCTGCGATCCTGTCCTGCCGCCCAGCAAAGAATGCAGTCATAAGCCACACTGATGCAGGCATTGCACGGCAGACAGGGAGAACAGCATGCACTGGAAAGGCAAGCGTGAAAGCGACAATATCGAAGACCGCCGCGGCATGAGCGCTGCGCCGCGCCTTGGCGGCGGCAAGATCGGCCTTGGCACCA
This sequence comes from Aquitalea sp. S1-19, assembly GCF_024343515.1. Classification (NCBI taxonomy): domain Bacteria; kingdom Pseudomonadati; phylum Pseudomonadota; class Betaproteobacteria; order Neisseriales; family Chromobacteriaceae; genus Aquitalea; species Aquitalea sp. S1-19. Next base: position 24,178 of record NZ_RJTZ01000024.1, read on the forward strand.
TCGCCATCGCACTCTTGGCGTGGTGGCTGTTCGATATCAACCCGATGCAGATCCTCGGCATGGTCGGCAATGGCCCGCAGCAGGTACAGCAAGTGCCGGCTAGCAAGGTGGCACCCGATGACGAGATGGGCCGCTTTGTCTCGGTGGTACTGGCCGACACCGAAGATGTCTGGGGCGAACTGTTCCGCCAGCAGGGCAAGACCTATCAGGCGCCGACGCTGGTGCTGTTCTCCGGCCGCACCCCCACCGCCTGCGGCCAGGGCTCGGCGGCGATGGGACCGTTCTACTGCCCGCTGGACAGCAAGGTCTATATCGATCTGGACTTCTACCGCACCTTGCACACGCAACTGGGTGCGCCGGGCGATTTCGCCCAAGCCTATGTGATCGCGCACGAAATCGGCCACCATGTACAAAACCAGCTGGGCATTTCGGACAAGGTGCGCCAACTGCGTAGCAAAATGGGCGAGGCCGAAGGCAATGCACTATCGGTGCGGCAGGAGTTGCAGGCCGACTGTCTGGCCGGCGTCTGGGCCCACCACGCCGACCGGGCACGCTCGCTGCTGGAAGCTGGCGATCTGGAAGAAGGCCTGAACGCGGCCTCCAGGATAGGCGACGATAACCTGCAACGCTCGGCAGGACAGGCGGTGGTGCCGGACAGTTTTACCCATGGCACGAGCGAGCAGCGCGTACGCTGGTTCCGCCGAGGTTTCGACGCAGGCCAGATGCAGCAGTGCGACACCTTTGCCGCTGCCAGCCTGTAGTAAGGCGCATATGGATGGCGGCCCAGCCTCTGCTCGGCGGCCACCTCCGGCACGACATCAACAGGAAAGCGCGGTGGGAACGCGTCTGGCAGCAGGCTCAGGCTCCCGCCAGCGCAAGCTGCGACCTTCACAGCTCGGCCGTGCGCATTCTCAAGGCCCCGATCCTAGTTGCACTCAAGCACGAACTGGATATGTGTACGGGGAACCAACGCCAGCGCTCTGGCCGGTGAATTGCTGGCCGATTCCATACAGGATGCAGCGGATCGTCTGCCCGTCCCCTCCCGCCCCCTTGCCCGCCTAACATTCGACCGGCAACCATGCCGGCCATACGCCGCAGCCCGACAAACCCCAATCCAGACAGGGGATTACCACCATATCTAGCTACCCAATAGACATAACACACTATTGGTAGTGAAATACGGCTTGTCTGCCCCCAAGGATTGACGTAAATTACGCCCCGATTCCAGACCGGCCCGGCACCGACACCGCGCGCCCGCACACCCTATTTTCGCCAGTGCCGCCCTTGGCCTGCTGCTGGCTGACACAATGAAAGCACACCCGAATGTTGCAAGTGATCAAGCGCGATGGCGCTATCGTGGCCTATGACAGCGCAAAAATCGCCAACGCCTGCCTGCGCGCAGCGCAAGCCGTCCATCATGTGCACGCCGAAGCGCTGGCACAGGACACGGCACGCCAGGTAGAAGATCAATGCCGCGCACACGAGGGCGAGCTGGACATTCCCGCCATCCAGCAGCGCGTCGAGGATGTGCTGATGCAGACCGCGCCGGATGTGGCGCGGGTGTATATCCAGTACCGCCATGACCGGGACACTATCCGCGCGCAGGGTTCGGAGCTGCACGCCAAGCTGATGGGGCTGGTGCACAAGACCGACCTGGAAGTCACCACCGAAAACGCCAACAAGGACGCCAATGTGTTCCCGGTGATGCGTGACCTGATGGCCGGCATCGTCTCCAAGCAGTTTGCCAGCGCCTTTTTGCCCAAGGATATCCAGGAGGCGCACCGCGAAGGCGACCTGCACTATCACGACCTGGATTACGCACCGTTCCTGCCGTTTACCAACTGCTGCCTGGTCGACCTCAAGGGCATGCTGGCCAACGGTTTCCGTCTGGGCAATGCCAAGATCGAGAGCCCTAAATCCATAGGCGTGGCTTGTGCCGTCACCGCCCAGATCATCGCCCAGGTCGCCAGCCACCAGTATGGCGGCACCACCATCCCCAATATCGACCAGACGCTGGCGCCTTATGTCGCCAAGACCTACCGCAAGAACCTGGAGCTGGCCGCGCAATACCACATTCCGGACCCGGAGAGCTATGCGCGCGAACGCACCGAAAAAGAAGCCTACGACGGCATGCAGGCGTGCGAATACGAAATCAACACCCTGTTCAGCTCCAACGGCCAGCAGCCCTTCGTCACTTTCTCCTTCGGCATGGGTGTCAGCTGGGAAGAACGCATCATCCAGCAAGCCATTTTGCGCATCCGCATCAAGGGTCTGGGCAAGGACGGCATCACCCCGGTGTTCCCGAAACTGGTGTTCTTTATCGACGCCGGCATCAACCTCGCGCCGCAGGACCCGAACTACGACATCAAGCAGCTGGCACTGGAGTGCGCATCCAAGCGCATGTACCCGGACATTATTTCGGCCGCGCTCAACCGCCAGATCACCGGTTCCAGCGTACCGGTGTCGCCGATGGGCTGCCGCAGCTTTTTGTCGGCATGGAAAAATGAAGATGGCGAGGAAGTGCTGGACGGACGCAACAACCTGGGCGTGGTCAGCCTCAACCTGCCGCGCCTAGCCTTGCTGGCCAAGGGGGATACGGCCTTGTTCAACACCCTGCTGGACGAACGCCTGACACTATGCCGGCGCGCGCTGATGACGCGCATAGACCGCCTCAAAGGTGTTAAAGCCAGCGTCGCGCCCATCCTGTATACCGAAGGCGCGTTCGGCGTGCGCCTCAAGCCCGACGACGACATCACAGCCTTGTTCGAGCATGGCCGCGCCTCGATCTCGCTGGGCTATATCGGCCTGCACGAAGTGGGCAGCCTGCTGTTCGGCCAGCACCCGCTGGAGAGCGAAGCCTGCCGGCAGTTCCTGCACGACACCGTGGCGCGCATGAGCGCCGCCACCAAAGTGTGGAGCCGCGAAACCGGCTATGCCTTCTCGCTTTACTCCACCCCGAGCGAGTCGCTGTGCCACCGCTTCTGCAAGCTGGATCAGGCGCGTTTTGGCGACATCGCCGGCATCACCGACAAGGGCTATTACACCAACTCCTTCCATCTGGACGTGTACCGCAAAGCTAATCCGTTCGAGAAACTGGACTTCGAGGCCGGCTATGCCAGCCATGCCAGCGGCGGCCATATCAGCTATGTCGAGCTGCCGAATATGCAACACAACCTCAAGGCGCTGGAAAGCATCTGGGACTATGCGCTGGCGCGCGTACCCTACTTCGGCACCAACACGCCGGTGGATTCCTGTGGTGCCTGCGGCTTTATGGGCGAGGCGCTGGCCACCGAAACCGGCTTTTGCTGCCCGGCCTGCGCCAACACCGACAGCGCTTCGCTCTCGGTCACGCGCCGCGTCTGCGGCTATCTGGGCAGCCCCAACGCGCGCCCGTTTAACGCCGGCAAGCAAAAAGAAGTGATGCGCCGGGTCAAGCACCACAAAGGCTGAGCCTCTGCATGCATTACGCCCGCTTTTACGGCTGCGACCTGGTCAACGGCGAAGGCATACGCGTCACCCTGTTCGTCAGCGGTTGTCTGCATGCCTGCGCCGGCTGCTACAACCGCAGCACTTGGGATCGAAAATCCGGACAGCCCTTCACCGCCGAAGTCGAAGCCGAGCTGCTGGATTTGTGCGCCAGTCACGACGGGCTCAGCCTGAGCGGCGGTGACCCGCTGCATCCGCACAACCGTACCGCGATAGAGTCACTGTGCCGCGCCTTCAAGGCGCGCTATCCGGACAAGGATATCTGGCTGTGGACCGGCTACCGCTATGAAGACATCTGTACGCTGGCGCTGCTGCGTTATATCGATGTCCTGATCGACGGCAAGTATGAACAAGACCTGCCGACAACCAAACCGTGGCGCGGCTCAGATAACCAGCGTCTGTTCCGTCTGGCACAACAGCCCGCACCGGCCTGCGCCTAAATAGCGCTGCCCGCATCCGGTCATGGCAGCCACGCTTTTCAGCGGTGCAGCCAGCGCCGGCCCCTTCGCTTCACAGATGTCCATCACCAGCTCGCCACCTTGGGCTGCGTGCTTGTGCGCGCGCTCGCCATTGGGTCACAAAGCGTCAATCAGTAGCAATGAGGTCTGGCCAAGAAAAAAACAGGCGCAATATTTGGGCGAGCATCCATGAACGCACCATGGGAGACACAAAGGCAGGACAAGAGGAGTATCGACGAGAAACAACGCCGAGAATGGCAGGCAAAAAAAATGCCCCGGGAAAAACCCGAGGCACACAATGCAAACAACAAAGGAGAAACCATATGAAGCAAATGAATATTAGCAAATCACTATATTTGATACAATAGCCATAACACGATATCGACATTTGATGTCGCAAAAAGCCAAGTCGTTCTCAGCAGCAACCGGCTCGGTCCACCATCAGACAGGCGAGGGAAAACACACAAGTCGCGCCATCTGCGGCAATCACGTGTAAAATGACGCTTTCCCTGTCGCTGGCGCTGCTGGCGTCAGGCGTATTTTCTAGCAAAAGGCAACAAGCATCACCATGGCTCAAACCAAAGAAACTGCACTGGGTGAAGCCCTGAAGGCTGCCGTGCAATCCATTAGCAAGAAGAAGCAAACCGAGATGATTGCCGGCCACCTCTACACCAGCTACCCGGTTTTCAAGCAGTTCAAGCCGCTGGCAATCGGTATCCATGAGGCACTGGGCGCTGCACTGCCCCAGTACGAAGCCCAGCTGATCGGCCGCGTGCTGTCCAATCACTGCCGTAAACCGCGTTACCTGAAATCGGTAGCCCGTGGCGGCAAGCGCTTTGCACTGGATGGCAAACCCGCAGGCGTGGTCAGCGACGAAGAAAAAGCCGCCGCCCACAAGCAATGCGAAGACCTGGAAGCACGCGCCCAGCTGGCGGCCCAGACTGCCAAGCCCCTGGCTGCCAAACCAGCCGATGACAGCACGACAGACGCCGCGCCACCTGCGGCCGAATAAAGCGCTTTATTCCGCTCTTTAAGCAGCACACACCACGCCGCCCGCGTTTTTTCGCCGGCGGCGTTGGTTTTTTGCGACAGTCCCAAACCCAGCGGCCAGCCTTGCCGCCCCGGCTCTTCCCGCCTGCCTGTTGCCATTTTTAGCCGGTCCCGGCATACGCACTTGTCACTTCTTGAATTTTGGTGCAATATTCAAGCCATGGAAAACGACGACAACATCCCCCCTCCCCCGCTGCATGGCGGCGCACGTATGGGTGCCGGGCGCAAAAAAGGCAGCGGCCGTTTCAGCACCGACGAGCCCCTAGTGCAGATACGCGTTCCTGCCTGCGACAAGCCGGCCGTAATCAATTTTGTCGAGCGTCGCCTGGCTGCCCGCCTGGCACAGATGCTGTCGCCGGCCGAGCTGGCCATGCGCTATCCGGGCGTGATTTTCCTGCCGGACCCGCAGGCACAGACCGCCGAAGTGCCGGTGTTCGCCAGCCGGGTGCGCGCCGGTCTGCCCTCGCCTGCCGATGACCAGATCGACGATATGGTCGATTTGAACCGTCTGCTGCTGGACGATGCACGCGAGCGTTTTATGGTGCGGGTCAAGGGTGACTCGATGATAGAAGCCGGCATTGCCGAGGGAGACTTGCTGGTGGTGGACCGCAAGCGCGAAGCCCGTCATGGCGATATCGTACTGGCGGCCATTGATGCCGAGCCGACCGTCAAGCGCCTGTTCAGGCGCGATGGCCGCCTGGCGCTGCTACCCGAAAACAGCAGTTATACCCCGATAGAGCTGAACGAGGGTCAGGAGTTACTGATCTGGGGTGTAGTTACCAGCTGCGTCAAACAATTCTGAAGTCTAGCCGGACGAAAGGAAATGCGATGTCCTACAGCCTGTCTTATTCTGCCCGCCTTGCCCGTCGCCAGGCACGCTACGATCTGCCGCAACGCCGACGCACCCAGCTCGGGCTCGCCATCGTTGCCGCCAGCCTTCTGCTCAGCGCCGGCTTGCTGCTGGCTGCGGGTCTGCCCAAGGACGACATGCAACATGTGACGGCGGCGGAATACGGCAGCGAATGGCCACTCACGCTGACCGGAGGCGATCTGGCCTGCCATGACAATGGTGCCATCACACTCAAGAGCGCGGAAGGCATCGAATATGCGCTGAACGACAAGGCGCTGGGAGGCGGCTACCGCGCACCTCTGGCCATCTGGAAATACGATGAAAATATGGCCAGCGGCGTCAACTTGCCGCTGACGCCATTGATCCAGCACGGCGCACAGCTGTGCCGCCCCCAGCCGGCCTGATTAGCGCCACTCAATCAGGGAGATCCCCAGCCCGATACCCTGATTGTGGAAATTGTAATTCTGTAGCGAATCGCCCCAGCCGTTAAAGGCCTGCACATAGCCATGCAGATTGCCCGAGATCGGGAACGCCCATTCGAACTGGAAGAACGAACGGTTGGGCGTGCTGCTGCCAAACTTGAGGTTGTTGCGCCAGGTCAGCGAAAACACATTGCCCCGCCAGGGATAGACGGCAACCGTCTCCATGCGGCCGACAAAATCGCTGATATCCGGATTATTGTCACCGCTTGCACTCTCCGGAATGCGCCACCACGGCTTGACCACCACCGACAAGTCCCCCGAACTCAGACCGAAGCTGGCATATAACCGATTCCATGAGCGCGACAGCGGGTTGGTCTCGCCATTTGACTGATGCACGGCCCCCAGATTGACCATCCTGAGCTTGAGCCAATCCGGCCCGGTATTCAGCGGGAAAGTGGCCCAGAGCTCGGGCTGGTAGTCGGTCTCCCTGAACGGTGACGAATTACCACTGTCGTACGACTGCCAGAAGCTTTGCTGGGTATACGCCCCCCACAAATCCACATCCGAACCCAACATGTCCTGCCATAGTTTGGTCTTGAACGACAGCTGGATCTTGGTTTCCAGACGGTCGTAATCCTGACCGCCACGGCGCGAGCAATTGAGCGGATTGGGAGAGCACGGGTCATTGTTGATATTCTTACGCCACGACAGCGGCAGAAGATACATGGGCTGATAAGGCTTAATGCGGAAGGTGCCGTCCTGATATTGCGGCTCCAGCTCCCAACGCTGCGCCAGCGTCTGCGCCCCCATCCCCCCCGCATCCCCCCAGCTATCCTCATGCTGCGCCTGGGAATGACCGGCCGTCGCTAGCGGCAAAGCCTGCGCGGTCATGGTTGATGCCGGCACAGCCACCGTAACTGCCGGCTGGACCACCCCGTTTAGCTGGTCATAGCAGGCGAGCCGCCCCTGATCATCCGCAATCGTCCGACACTCGGCTACGTCGCCAGCCCATGCCACCCCATGCCCAGCCAAAGCCAGCAAAACCCACCACGGCTGAATATTCATGCTCACCTTTAAATAAACGATAAATTTCCGATTATTCAGGATAGCAATTGAAATACAAAAACCATGCTGATTGACACACAAAAAACATAAACTAAATATCTTCGGACATAAAATCGATACGCCCCAAGCGAGCAGCCTCGCGCAAAGCAGCAAAATCGCGTTCGTTCTGTGCGGCATAGTCGAGTGCAAATCCGGCAATCGAATCGGCCAATACCTCCCCCTTGCCGATATAGCCCGCGATCACGGCGGCATCACCCGAGCGGGCATGAGCACGCGCCAGCGCCCAACCGGTATTGCGGGCAAAACCCAGCATATTGCCCGGGGTAAAGATTTCCACCATAGGCTTGACCTTGACGTCACGCAGCTGACGGATATACATCTGCCGGCCCTGTACCCCCACCAGATGACCGAGGAACACATCGGATGCGGCCTGCATCAGACGCTGGCCAAACACCACCCGCTCGCCATTACTGGCGAAAGGTTCAACATCGACATAGGGCTCCAGCACCGAAGCGCGCGCCTCCTTCACCTGCAAAAACAGCGCATCATCCTCGGCAGCAAAAAACAACGCAATCGCGCACAGCGTTCCCACGCTACCGACGCCGACTACTTTGACGGCGATATCGGCCAGCTCATAGCGGTCGAACAGCTGCCGCCGCTCCGGAGGCAGCGACTCGCGGTAACGCTGCAGATTTTCACGCACTGCCTCGTCGACCTCAGCCTCGCGCATATTATCGAGATGGTAGATCAAAGGCGGCATATCCTTGATGCGCGGCTGGCCTTTGTCCATATGCGCCAGCTTGACGAACTCGGTCGCCGAATCATGCGCCATAGCCTTTTCCAGCACTTTTTTGCGCCGGCGCCTGAGCGAGGCATCTTCGGTCTGCGCGATCAGCTCCTCGTAATCGAGATAGGCATACCACGCATCCAGGGTCGACATCTGCGCCAGCTCACGCAATTTGTCGCGATAGCAATTAACGACATGAGCTGCCGCCGCCCGGCCATCAGAAAGCTTGTGCCCATTGTGACTACTGGCGATGACGAAACTGGCGGCCAGACGCTTGAGATCACACTCCCATGGTGCGGGATAAGTTTCGTCAAAATCATTGATATCGAAAATGATGCGCCGCTCGGGAGTCGCAAAGGCACCAAAGTTCATCAAATGGCAATCCCCGCAAGCCTGCACTGCCAATCCGGTCACAGGCGTTTCCGAGAGATCGGACGCCATGATGGCAGCCGCACCGCGATAAAAAGCAAACGGCGAAGCCAGCATGCGCCCGTAACGGATAGGCAGCAGCGCAGACTGCCGCCCTTCGCCGGAGGCAATCAGGATCTCCACCGGATCCGGGCGGTCCGTACGCGGCGTAAAGCCGGTATGCGACTCGCGCGGACAACTGACCCGCAGCGCACGCCCCGCCTCATGCCGCTCCTCGCGGGTACGCAGATGCGCCGGCTTTTTCAGATAAGCCGCATCGATAGGGGTACGATAAGATCCGCCATGGGCTGTCGCCGGAGCAGATTTTTTGGACTTGCCGCTTTTTTTCGCAGACGCACGCTGAGTCATGACTGGGCCCTCGATCAGGAATGAAGGCGGCAAGCCGCCACGGACAATACCCATTCACTGTAGGCCACGCACGCGACGGCACTTGATGCATGCTAAGACTCACCACCAGGCATGGAAATGATGCACCGGCCCGATGCCCTGCCCCAGTTGCAGCCGCTCTGCACCCGCCAGCGCATGACCTAGCCAGACTTTGGCGTCGCCAACAGCCTGTTGCCAGCTCTCACGCTGTGGTCGTAGCGCACACAGCGCAGCCGAGAGCGTGCAGCCGGTGCCATGGGTGTGGCGCGTCGCCATGCGCGGCGCGACAAAGCGCACCCGCGCCTCTGGCGTCACCAGCCAGTCCGGGCTCTCGCTTGTGTCGGCCAGATGGCCACCTTTCATCAATACCGCTTGGGCGCCCAGTTGCAACAGCTTGTCGGCCTGATGCAGCATCTCGTCTTCCGAGCGCGCCATAGTCTCGCCCAACAGCGCGGCAGCCTCGGGCAGATTGGGCGTAATGATGGAGGCCAGCGGCAGCAGGCGCTCGCGCAGCACACCGACCGCGTCGGGCGCGAGCAAGGCATGGCCGCCCTTGGCGATCATCACCGTGTCGAGCACGAAAAACGCCGGCTGCCACGCCGTCAGCACATCGGCGACCGCATGGATAATGCCGGCATTGGCCAGCATGCCGCACTTCACCGCATCGACCCGGATGTCGGCAAACACCGACTCGCACTGCGCGCGCACGAAATCCGGTGCCACCGCGCTGACCGCCTGCACGCCCTGCGTGTTCTGCGCCGTCAGCGCCGTGATCACGCTCATACCGTAGGCACCGAGCGCGGAAAAGGTTTTCAAATCGGCCTGAATGCCGGCACCGCCGCTGGAATCCGAGCCAGCAATCGTTAAAACACGGGAAATCATGCGTTCACTCCAAACAGGGAAACAAGCTCGCGGGTGGCGGCCTCGGGGTTGGCTGCCGCGCAAATGGCGCTGATAACGGCCAGACCATCGATACCGCAGGCGATAAGGTCAGCCGCGTTGTGCTGAGCGATGCCACCAATTGCCACCAAGGGCACACCGGGGCCCGGCATTAAATGCTTCAAGGCAGGCAGACCCAGCGCAGGCGCAGCATCGGGTTTGCTCGTTGTCGCAAACACCGGCCCCACCCCCAGATAATCGACCGCGCCGCCCTCAAGCGCCGCCAGCTCGGCAGCATCGCTGACCGACAAGCCAACTAGCGCATCCGGCCCCATTAACTGGCGCACCAGCGCCACCGGCAGATCCTGCTGCCCCACATGCACTCCATCGGCGCCCACCGCCAGCGCAACATCCACATGGTCATTGATAATCAGCGGCACGCCCGCAGCCCGGCATAGCGGCAACAAGGCAAGGCCGGCCTCGACCCATTGGCGCTTTTTCCACTGCGGCGCACGCAGTTGCACGACGCCGGCACCTCCGGCCAGCGCCGCCTGCGTCACCCTTAACATGCCGGCCAGACCGCCACACAGATCGGGGTCCAGCACCAGATACACGCGGTAATCGACAGGCTTCATGCCGGCCACCGTGCGTGCAGCATCGCACCGTCTATCGAGCACAGGGTATCAAGCAAGGCCACGGCAAAACTGCCCGGCCCCCGGCTGTAAAGTGCCGCCTGTTCGCCGCCAAGCTTCATCAGCGCACACACGGCAGCGGCGGCATCAAGACGCCTCTCTTTAAGCGAACAGGCGGCCGCCACCAGTGCCGACAAGGCACAGCCGGTACCGGTGACTTGCTGCAAGCGCGCATCGCCGCCACTGATGGCCAGTACCTGCCCGTCCAGACACAGATAGTCGGTCGCACCGGTCACAATCACCAGCGTGTCGTACTGATGTGCCAGCTGACAGGCACACGCCAGCGCCTGTTCACTGGCATCCAGACTATCAACCCCGCGCCCCTGTCCGGCTTCACCGGCGAGCGCGCGGATTTCGGCTGCATTGCCACGAATGGCCGCCGGGCCCTGCATCAAAAGTTCATGGCAAAAATCGCGGCGGAACGACAAGGCCCCGACAGCGACCGGATCCAGCACCCAGGGCGTGCCGGCGCGGCGCGCAGCGGATACCGCCAGACGCATGGCATCAGCCTGAGTGCTATCCAGTGTGCCCACATTGACCAGCAGGGCCGAGGCCAGCGCGGCAAATTCGGCGACTTCTTCGCGGGCGACTACCATGGCGGGCGCAACGCCGCTGGCCAGCAAAACATTGGCGGTAAAATTGGCGACGACCTGATTGGTCAGACAATGCACCAGCGGCGTAGCCGCACGCAGGGCATCCAGTGCGACGGCCGCTGCGCGGCTGTCAAAAGGCAGGCTATTCATAGGCTACTCCCGGGCCATGCCGCAGAAGCAGACGACAGGCAGGCGAGCGCCGGCCTGATCGTGACCTCCCTACGCTGGCATAACCCAGATCAGGTACTGCGGGTCTCTCTCAGCCACGCCAGGCGCGGCACCCCGAGTCACATTCAAAAGAAGGACGGATTATGCTGAGCATGATCCGTACGCGTCAATGCAATACGACGGCAGCCTTGCTCCTGCGGGGGCGTCAGAACGATCAGATGGAGAGCGCACCAACATCCACGGCAAGACATGCCATACAGGCAAAATCGGGCGATCGGCAGCAAAATGCGCCCCAGCGTATATGATTT
>NZ_RJTZ01000240.1:0-2051 GCF_024343515.1 Aquitalea sp. S1-19
ATGTCGATGTGCCCGGCTGTGCCAGTGCCATTGCGGCAATTGCCACCCAGGTGGTGGCCGGCAATCTGGAGACGCTGGAACAGATGCTGGCGGCTCAGGCCGTCACCCTGAACCTGCTGTTTCAGGATCAGGCCCGGCGCGCACTGGCAGCCAAACACGACAAGACCAGAGAGCTGGAACTCAAGCTGGCGCTAAAAGCGCAGGCGCAGTGTCGTGCCACTGTCGAAGCGCTGGCCGAGATCAAGAACCCGGCGCCCAAGGTCTTTGCCCGGCAAGCCAACATTGCGCACGGCCCACAGCAGGTCAACAACCACGCGCCCGCGCGCGGAAAAAAATCTGACAGGCAGTCAAACGAACTATTGGAAACCCAAAATGAGCAAAGCGAATGGCTGGACGCCGGAGCGGCGGGCGAAGCAGGCAGAACTGATCCGGCAATGGCGGCCGTGGGAAAAATCCACCGGCCCGAAAACTGAAACCGGCAAGACGATCAGCTGTCGCAATGCAACCCGGCACGGGCTGTATACGGCGGTCGCACATGCCGAGCGTTCGGTTTTGCGGGCGTGGGTGCGGCAATGCGGCCACACCCTCTGCGAGGGCTAGATGGGCGTCGCCAACCCGGCAAGGCTGAGCCGCCCCACCCCCGCACCACCTGCACCTTGGCCTGCACGGGGGCGGCTGGCTGCTTTTTAGTTGATTTCAGCGGGGTGCGCCCCCTTTGAAACACTAAACTTTTTCAATGGCGTCAACCTGTTGCGCCATCGCCCGCACCAGATCATTGATATTTCCTCCCCACTGATTAGAAACCGCGACTTGTTCACCAGACGCCAGCACAATGAGATCCCCGGCAGCCGAATGCCAGCGATTCAGATTTTTCCCGGCAATCTGATCAACCAAGATGACGGCCCTTGGCAAATTGTACTGCGACAGATGGCTGCTTATCTGCGCAAAGCTGGTGAACTGGCGATCCTTGATCCACTGCCTAATCACCGCTAACGCCAACTTGCGTTTGTTGTAGACCTCGCCATTAAAACGGTACTTGCTGTAGTCGCGTGAGCTTTGCTGGCTGGCGCGTTCTTCGGCGCGCTTTTCGCGGAATTTGACCTGATAGGCTTCCGCTTCCGGCACTGGGATAATCGGCTCGGCATTGATCAGCACCTCGCCCTGGTATTTGAATGGGGTCAAGCGCACGCAGCGGATATCAATGCCTTTGTCCCGCAGCCATAACACCGAGGTGGTCAGCTCTTTGCCAAAGGCGGCCGAGGCCAGCACGATGCGCACATCGTTGCCGAAATCATCAAGCTGGCTCTCATCCAGTCCGGTAAACGCCAGCAGTTTCTCTCTGGCACACTCTCTGTCGCCATCGGCTAACCCCTCAGCGGCGAGATAGCGTTCAAAATAGTCGCAGGCCTTATCAAAGGTCATGTTCGAGATCATGGCGGCATAGCGCAGCGCCTGCAGCTCCATATGGGCGCCGATTTCATCGCGCTTGAGCTCGATTACCACCAGATTGGCATTGCGGTCGATGGCCAGCAGGTCGATGCGGCGGCGGCTGTCTTCCCAGTCGGAAAACTCGTCGGCAATCACCAGACAATCGGGCGCAATGGCATCGATATTGCGCTTTAACGCCTCCTGCAGATCCTGACGCTCTTGCAGCCCTTCGGCGGCAAAGGTGGTCGGGATTAACGGGGTCAGCTGTTGATTGGCGATATGGTAGAGGCTCATAACTGAAACAACCTGCTTAACGATAAAGGGGAAAAGTGGCCGTGCGTGCGCTAAGGCAATAGCCATGATCAGGATGCAGGGCACCACCACGGACACCCTGCCAGCGGTCAGGCCAGAGCGTCTTCCACCAATGCCTCGGCCAGGGTGAGCTGGGTCTGTTGGCTGGTTTGCAGGCGGTATTTTAGTTGGTCGCAGAGGGCCATTAATTCATCGACAGCTTTAACAATTCTAAGCTGCTCTTCTTTTGGTGGTATACAAACCATCATATTCCAGAGCTTTTCTGAAACCAACTTACAAGTACCATGAGATGAGTGCTCAACCATATTTAC